>CAIZGA010000440.1 GCA_903932385.1 uncultured Acidobacteriota bacterium | reverse complement strand
TGGTGTTTTTCCACGGCGGATCCATGCGGCAGATGCTGCTGGGCTGGCACTACATGGAGTACTACTCGAATGCCTACGCGATGAACCAATATCTGGTCAGCCAGGGATACATCGTGCTCAGCGTGAACTACCGCAGCGGCATCGGCTACGGACTCGACTTCCGCGAATTCCCCAACTACGGCGCAACCGGAGCCAGCGAATACAACGATGTTGTCGGCGCGGGTTTGTATCTGAAGAACCGCAGCGATGTGGATCCCACACGCATCGGCGCATGGGGCGGCAGCTACGGCGGGTATCTTACGGCGATGGCATTGGCACGTTCGTCGGACATCTACGCCGCCGGTGTTGATTTTGAAGGCGTACACAACTGGAATACAGAGCTGACGGTTTTCTCGCCGTATTATGATCCGAATGCGCGCGCAGATGCAGCGCGTCTTGCTTATGATTCATCGCCCATTGCATCGGTTTCCACCTGGCGCTCACCGGTCTTTCTGGTGGATGATGATGACGACCGCAATGTTCCCTTCGCGCAGACCGAAGAACTCATCAACGCACTTCGCACCCAGCATGTTTACTTTGAGGAACTCATCTATGTGGATGAGGTTCATGACCTGCTGCTGCATCGCGACTGGGTTCGCGGCTACAAAGCCAGCGCAGACTTCCTCACCCGCAAAATGCCAGCAAAGAATTAGTAAGGAGACGACTACTTCATGACCGATTGGATGACGACCCGCCGCCGCTTTCTTGGCAGCAGCCTTGCTGTTGCAGCCGCCGCACAGATGCCCGCCTTTGCCGCCGGGCCACAGCTTGCGCTGCCCACTGCAGACCAGCTTGCATGGCAGGACCTTGAGGTCGGCATGTTTATCCACTTCGCGCCGAATACCTGGCAGGACAAAGAGGGCGACAATCTTTCCACACCACTTTCTGCAATCAATCCGCAGATAGATACCGACAACTGGGCGCAGTGTGCCGTGAATCTTGGCGCGCGGTACATAGTTTTTGTGGCCAAACATATTGGCGGGTTCTGCATGTGGCAGACGCAAACCACTACGTACAGCATTGCGCATACGCCGTGGAAAAACGGCAAGGGCGATGTGCTGGAAGATTTGTCTGCCTCCTGCAAAAAATTCGGGCTGGGCCTCGGCGTCTATCTTTCACCGCGCGATGACAACTTTGGTGCTGGCGGTGGCGGACGCTGCAAAGATCCGGCCAAGCAGGATGCGTACAACCAGATGTATCGCACACAGTTGACGGAAGTGCTTTCGCGTTACGGCAGCATGGTGGAGATGTGGTTCGACGGCTCCAACATTGTTCCTGTGGCAGACATCCTGCAGAAGTATGCGCCGCATGCTGCGGTTTTTCAGGGACCGAGTGCAACCATCCGCTGGGTTGGCAATGAAGATGGCTTCTCGCCCAGTCCGCTGTGGAATGCAGTTGCCCGCGCCGATGCAAAGAGCGGCACGGCGACTTCTCTGCTAGGCGACCCTGACGGCGAGGTATGGCTGCCGGTCGAAGCCGATGTTTCCATTCGCCGCCCCAATTGGTTTTGGAGCACGACGAATGTTAAGAAGTTGATGACGCTGGATGATCTGCTCGAGGTCTACTATCGCTCTGTCGGTCGCGGCTCTCAACTGCTGCTGAATATTCCCGCCGACCGTCGCGGTCTGATGCCGGATGAAGATTTTGCCCGCGCCAAAGAATTCGGTGATGAACTTCGTCACCGCTTTAAACACAGCATCGCAGAGATGAAGGGCGCAGGTCGTACTTTCAATCTGCCGCTGGCGCGCACGCAACATGCGGACCACGTCGTTCTGCAGGAAGAGTGCCGCTACGGCCAGCGTATTCGCGCCTACACGTTGGAAGGCAATATTGACGGCACATGGAGCACGCTCTACAGCGGAAACTCCATTGGCCAGAAACGCATCATACCCATCACACCCAACAGCTACATCGCTCTGCGTCTCACCATTACTGAATCCTCTGCACCCGCACGCATACGACGCTTTGCCGCGTACAACACGCTGGCCGAGCCGCCGAAAAACTGGGATGCACCCGCCAGCGTCTGGTCCGCCAATGCTGTGGGTCGCTGGTCGGATTCAAAGTTCGACCTCGACATCTCCAAGAAAATTACAGCGGCAACGCAATACCGTCTGCGTTTTCTATCTGCCAGCGGAACCGTGAATGCGGTGGAGAATGTTCAACTGCTTGTCAACGGAGTTCTATCGCCGCAACTGGTGCGTCCGGTACGTGGAAGTAAAAATGTGATCATGCTGGACATGACAGAAATTCCGCAGAAGACCAGCATCAGCGGAACAATATCCGGCGCCGATAAAGGCACCATCGTTCTGGAAAAACAGTAAGACAAAGAAAGTTGCACTCACCGGGGGAACCAATGAAGTTGACCAAACTTGCATGCATCGCTCTGATACTCACCACCAGCGCTGCCGGCGCCGCAACTGCGCCAGTCCACGCGAAAGAGCCGGTGGATTATGTTGACACAAACATTGGAGGCATCGGCCAGTTACTGACTGCGACCATCCCCTTTGTGCAGTATCCCTACGGCATGGCGCGTGTGGAGCCAGTCACTACTCCCGGCATTGTTGATCGCTATCTGGCCGACAAACTCTACGGCTTCTCTGCCGGACCTGCCACTATCACGGCCTCGGTCGGCGCGGCTGGCACACGTGCTGCCGACTATGCCTCCGACTTCGATCATGACTTTGAGACCGCTACGCCCTACTACTACTCCGCCGAACTGCTCACATGGAACATCAAAGCAGAAGTGACCGCAGCGGAACGCGCTGCCATGTATCGCTTCACCTTCCCCGCCGGCCAACAGTCACATATTGCAATCACAGTGCATGGCGGCGGCCAGATTAGGACAAGCGGCAACAATGCGGTCGAAGGCAGCCAGGGATTTATTGATCCCATTGCCCGCTCACTCGGTTCCAGTGCTGAAACGCGTGAATATTTTTACGCAGAAGTTTCGCGGCCGTTCACTGGCTCCAATGCATGGAAAGAAACTGCACCGACCCGTGCACAAGCGACATCACGCCGTGGTGGCGGTGGTGGCGGTGGCAACGGAGTTACACTCGACTTCGTCACGCACGCTGGCGAAGCGATTACTATTCGCGTTGGAATCTCCTATATTTCCGTCGAACAGGCAAAGCAGAATCTGAAAGAAGAAATCCCCGGTTGGGATTTTGAAACTGTGAAAGCGAAGACGCGCAATGTGTGGAATACCACGCTCGGAAAAATCAGCGTCGAAGGCGGCAATGACCGCCAACGCAGAATTTTCTACACGGCCATCTACCACTCGTTGGGGCGCATGACCGACATAACTGAAGACGGCCGCTACTTCAGCGGATATGACCACGCCGTGCACAACGCCGATGGCCACGATTTTTATGTAGATGACGGTCTATGGGACACATTCCGCAGTGAACATCCGCTGCAGTTGTTGCTCGATGCAAAACGCCAACAGGACATCGTGGAGTCGTACACCCGCATGTATCAGCAGAGTGGATGGATGCCGGCTTTCCCTGGCGTCTCCGGCGAACGTGCCGTGATGATTGGACATCATGCCGATGAAGTGATTCTAGACACGTACATGAAGGGCTATCGCAACTTCGATGTGAATCAGGCTTACGCTGGCATGCGTAAGAATGCAACCGAAGCCAGCATGATTCCTTGGCATCGCGGCCCACTGACATCCATCGACAAAGTTTATTTCGACAAGGGCTTCTTTCCCGCGCTGGCGGTCGGAGAAAAAGAATCCGTTCCGGAAGTCACGGGCGAGCGCCGTCAGGCATCGTCCGTCACGCTGGAAAATTCTTATGATGACTGGTGCGTTGCGGAGATGGCCAAAGCACTTGGCAAGATGGATGACTACGAATATTTTCTGAAGCTCGCTCACAATTATCAGAATCTGTATGACGCGCGCACAGGCTTGATGGGTGCGAAAAGTGCCGATGGAAACTGGGTCTCGCCGTTTGATCCGAAACTTGGCGGCGGCCAGGGCGGGCGCGATTACTTCACGGAAGTGAATTCTTGGCTCTACACCTTCAACGTGCAGCATGATACTGCCGGACTCATCAATTTGATGGGTGGGCGTGATGCCTTCAATGCCAAACTCGACCAGCTCTTCGTGGAACAATACGGCGAATCGAAATTCGCATTCCTCGGCCAGTTTCCTGACGCGACCGGACTCGTCGGCCAATATGCGCAGGGCAACGAGCCCAGCTATCACATTCCCTACCTGTATGATTTTTCCGGCCAGCCATGGAAAACGCAGCGCCGTGTACGCCAGTTGATGGACGTCTGGTACACCGACGACACACATGGCGTTCCGGGCGATGATGACGGTGGCGAAACATCGTCGTGGTACGTGCTGAGCGCGCTGGGATTTTATCCGGTGACTCCAGGCAATCCTGTGTACGAAATTGGAAGCCCGATTTTCTCGCGCAGCACCATCACGCTGGAAAATGGCAGCAAGTTCACAATCATTGCCAACCATGTTTCTGCACAGAACAAATATATTCAGTCAGCACAGTTGAATGGAAAGCCGCTGACGCGCGCATGGTTTGAACATGCAGCCATCGCCAACGGAGGAACACTGGTATTGGAAATGGGCAGCAGGCCGAATACGAAATGGGGCGCAGCCCCGCAGGATGCGCCACGATCGATGTCGCACGAGCAGTTAAACAACACAACGCAACGTTAGCGAAGCAGAGCGTTTGCAGCCCACATTACCGCGGCCTGGCCGTGGAAGTCGCCGGTATTGCGCGGGCGATCGTAATAATATTGCAGGCTGTTTTGCTTGCCGGTACCCGCGCAGATGTTCGTGACGTTGTAGTTCTGGTCGACATATCCGGTCACTGCAATCCATCCCTTGCGCGCTGCGGGGCCATATGTGTAGCCGTCCAGCCAGCCGTTCTTCACGCCGGTAATCATCGCGTATGTGAACATCGCCGAACTCGAAGTCTCTGGCCATGAATCATCGCGGTCAATCAGCTGACGCCA
>CAIZGA010000439.1 GCA_903932385.1 uncultured Acidobacteriota bacterium | reverse complement strand
TCAGCATCCGCAACCTGATGTTTACGTTTGAAGATTTACTGACAGTGCCGGCACAGAGTATTCGCGAACTGGTGGGCGCAGCGGACAAGCGCCAGCTGGCGATGGCATTGAAGGGTGCGAAAGACGATCTGAAGGCGATGATTTGCGGGGCGATGAGTTCACGCGCGGCGGACATGTTGCGCGAGGACATGGAGTCGATGGGCCCGGTGCGGTCTCGCGATATTTCTGCGGCGCAGCAGGAGTTGTTGCAGCTGGCGAGAAAACTGGAAGCGGAAGGGAAAATCATTCTGAGACTGGAGGGCGAAAATGCTCTCGCAGTCTAATGTGCAGGGACACACGGCGGGTGTGCGACGCGAAAGCGATACCGTGGTGCCGATGGATCCTGACGAGATGGAAGTTGTGTCGGCGGATGTATCGCCGCTGGAGTTTCGGCGGATGGAAGCTGTTGCTGCTCCGCTACATACTTTTGCCGTGCAGGACCGCGCGGTGATGCAGCAGATGGCCGAGCAGGTGCGCAGCCTGGAGGAGCGGCTGAGCAGCGAAAACGAAAGCATGAAGGAGATGCTGGAACGGGTGCGGAAGGAAGCCTACCGCGAAGGACAGCGCGCGGCGGAACAGCAGATGCAACAGAAGATCCAGGAAGCGCGGCAGGAGATTGCGCGGTTGGCATCCTTGTTTGGTGCGGAGAAGGAACGATATTTCCTGCGTGTGGAACGCGAAGTAGTTCGGCTGGCGCTGGCGATTGCGACGCGGGTGTTGCATCGCGAGGCGCAGATGGATCCACTGCTGCTGGCCGGTGTGGTGCGAGTGGCGATTGAGAAACTGGCGGACACGAGCGGGCTGGTATTGCGAACGCCGCCGGGCGAGGTGATGGCGTGGCAGGAAATGTTTCGGCTGACGGGCGAGGCTCGTGTGCAGCCGGAAGTGATTGGAGATTTAAGTCTGCGTGCGGGCGAGTGTGTGCTGGAGACGCGGCTGGGCACGGTGGAAGTTGGCGTGCGGGCGCAGATGGAAGAAATCGAAAAAGGATTCTTTGATTTGCTGGAGCAGCGGCCACGAGGATTGCTATGAGTCGATTTAAAGAACTTGAAGCAAATGATACGAAAGATGCGCCGGTGGAGCTGGCGCATTTCTTTTCGCAGCTGGAATCGAGGCCGGCGTGGCGATGGCATGGTCGCGTGGTAGAGGCGGTTGGCCAGACGATTGAGTCGGCGGGACCGTTTTGCTCGGTAGGCGAGTGCTGCGAAATTCTGGATGAGCAGGGAAACCGACATGCGGCGGAAGTGATTGGATTCCGCGGGCCGAATGTACTTTCAATGCCGCTGGAGCCGATGGGTGGAATTCGTTACGGCGATGCGGTGAGTGCGCTGGGCGTGGCTCCGCAGATGGGGCTGAGCGAAAACATGGCGGGGCGCGTGTTGGATGCATTGGGTGCACCACTGGATTCGATAGCGCCGCTGCGCTGTTCTACGGCGTGGCCGATTGATGGAACAATACCGCAACCGCTGGATCGGGTGCCGATTAAAGAACCACTCTCTACAGGACTGCGAGTGCTGGATGGAATGTTGACGGTGGGACGCGGGCAGCGAGTGGGAATCTTTGGCGGCTCGGGTGTTGGCAAGTCGACACTGATTGGCATGATGACGCGCAACACGGCAGCGGACCTGACGGTGGTCGGGTTGGTGGGGGAACGCGGACGAGAGGTGCGGGAGTTTCTGGAAGATTCACTGGGTGAAGAGGGACGGAAGCGCGCGGTAGTGATTGTGTCGACATCGGACCAGTCTCCGCTGTTGCGAATGCGCGCGGCATTGTCGGCGACTTCCGTGGCGGAGTATTACGCATCCAAAGGGTTGCATGTGTTACTGGTGCTGGACTCGCTGACGCGATATGCGATGGCGGCGCGCGAAGTGGGATTGGCGGCGGGCGAGCCACCGACTGCGAAGGGATATACGCCGTCAGTCTTTTCGCGGCTGGCACGATTGATTGAACGCGTGGGAAATTTTTCTACGGGGAGCATTACTGCGTTTTACACCGTGCTGATGGAGGGCGATGATCAACAGGACCCATTGGTGGATGCTGTGCGATCGCTGCTGGATGGGCATGTGATGTTGTCTCGCGCGTTGGCGGCGGAGGGATGGTATCCGCCGGTGGATGTGTTGGATTCAATCAGTCGATTGATGCCGGCGGTGACGAGCAGCGAACACCGTGAGCGCGCGGGGCTGGTGCGGCGATTGATGGCGGCATGGGCGCGGTCAGAAGATCTGGTGCGGATTGGCGCGTACAAGAGCGGCGCCGATGCGGAGTTGGACCAGGCGATGCGGGCCAGGGCGGGGATTCGAAATTATCTAATGCAGACCTCTGAAGAGAGTGCGACGCTGGAAGAATCCGTGGCGATGCTGCAACAGTTGGAGCTGAACTGATGAGCAACGGCATGGGAGCGGTGCGGTGGAAGCGGTTGCAGCGGATTCGCGGATTGCAAGAGCAGCAGGCGAGGGTGAATCTAGAGCGGGCGAACCTGGCACTGCATGCCGCGGAGAGTGCAGTGGGCGAACAATTGAGGCAACGCACGGCAGCGGGGCGGGCGTCTCGAGCGGCGTTGCTGGCGGGAGACCGCGTGGAGTGGCATATGGCGGAAGCGGCGCGTGAAGTGAGCGAGTGGACGCTGGAGAGGCTGGAGCAGGAACGGAAGTTGCGTGAAGCTGCTGTTGAGCCAGCCAAAGTGGAGTTCTTTGAGAAGAGAATGGCGGATGAGCAGATGAAGGTGCTCCGCAAGAAAATGGAAGCTGTGGAGCTTGACGAGAGGCGGCACGTGGAGCAGCAGAGCGCTGACGAATGGTTTGGCCAGCAGCGTGGACGCATCACTGCGGAAGAGCGGTAGCTGGATGAATCCCGACTAAGAATTGCATCGGCGATGTGGACGCAGGAATGCATTGTGAGTGGCATACGCGATGCAGATGGCAGCTACAACTTCGGGACTGTTGGGAGCAAGTGCGGCGGGTAGGATTCCCGTTGCCGCGTTTGGACAATGGTCGGGCGTTGACGAGAATGCGACGGATGGTGAGAGTTTTGCGACGCAGATGTCGCAGCGGATGTCGCGTGATGATGAGGCAATCACGACAGGCAAAGTTGTTTGCAATCAAAGCACATCAGAGACGGTAGCAAAATATGCTGCGAAAAATCTGGCGGATGGTTCTGCTGCGATGAATTCGCTGATGATAAAGACGACTCGGCTGTTGGTTACAACGCAGGTTGCGAAGACAAAGTCTGGCGCGGAATATAACGCAAACAAAACTACATCGAAGGCGAAGAGTGGAACGTCGAGTGCGGCGGATCTGGCAGGCGTGGATGCGTCTGCAGAGAAAATGCAGAGTACCGTGACGGCAGTGAGCGCGCAAGTGGCGATTCCTACTGAGAAGCCTGTTATGGCATTGGCTGCGGGTGCGAGTGGGAGGTCTGTGCTGCAGGCGAGTGCGAAGAGTCTCGAACACGGCGCAGCTGAAGCAGGAAGCACGCAGGCGATAGGGCAGGTTGTCGAGGACGCTGCTATCTCGCATCAAAATGTTGCGAACGCGAAGGATGTACAGGGTGAGTTGAATTCGGGGCAGAGCAACGTTGTTTTTGAAAATGCAATTGTTGATGAACAAGGTGCTGAGAAAAAATCGGCGACGGATACGGGCGCGATAGCGGATCGGGTTGAAGGCATTGCATTGGACGGAGTGAAGTTGCCGGTAGCGAATGCTCTGCATGGCGCGAAGTCGAAAGAGTTGCAGGGACGGACGCATGCGGCTAGACGTGATGATGCGAGCATTACCGCTACTGTTGTGCCAACAAGCACTGTAGCGAAAGTAGCTGCGGTGACTGCTGGCGAGAGTGCTGCTCACAGTAACGCACATGCTGGTGGAACGGCGGGCACTGTCGCGGCGTCCATTGTGAATGCGAATGTGGATGTAAATCATTCTGCGTTCAGCACAGGACATTCAGGAGATGGTGCGGCGGCGAAGGTTGGCGAGGCCTTTGGACGGCTGGACGCTGCCAGTGGCAATGCGACGGCGATGGTGATTGCGGCGAGTGATCGCCAGGTGGAAGTGGCGGTGGAGAATGCTGCGCATGGCGTGGTGAATGTGAAGGCAGAGTTGGTGGCCGGCGGAATTCAGGCGACACTGACGGCGCAGAGCTCACAGGCAAGCGATGCGTTGCGGGCCACGTTGCCGGCGATGAGTGCGTATCTGGAATCTGAACGCGTACAGGTGGGCGGACTGACGGTTCATAGCGGCGGCAGTACAGAGATGCACTTGGGCAACGGTGCGAGCGGCGAGAGCGATGGTCAAAGCGGAACGGCGTATGAGAAATCCCCAATGGGAAGCGGCATGCAGAGGGCTACGCCAATTCGTTCTGTGATTCACGCAACGGAGATTGACAGCAGCGACCGTGTGGCGATGTATGGCATGGGCGCAAAGATTAATGTTGTCGCATGAGTAACGGTAATTGTGGCAATGGGATTGCAGAATGAGACTGCGTGCGGT
>CAIZGA010000438.1 GCA_903932385.1 uncultured Acidobacteriota bacterium | reverse complement strand
TGGTATCAGATGCTTTTCATCGACCTGCCGCTGTTCATCTCTTCCACGGTTTCAATCTCGTTGTTCTACATGCTTTCTGAACGCGAGATCAATCGCCGCCACTGGCTGCGTTCGATTTTGTATCTGCCGCTGCTGATGGCGCTCGGCATCGGGTTGACCGTGACCAATAGCAAGGCCGTGATGGAAGCGCTCTTCGGCATCCGATCAGCTTTCGCCCGCACACCAAAATATCGCGTACAGAAAAAAGGCGAGAAGAGCCAGGCGAGAAAATATCGCAAGCGTCTCGGCTGGATTCCGTGGGTGGAAGTGCTCATCGGTTGCTGGTTCGGCTACACCATTGTGTATGCCATTCAGGCACACAATTATTTCACCGTGCCGTTCCTCGGCCTGTTTGCCTTCGGCTATTTCTACACGGGCTTCCTCAGCCTGATGCAGGGCCGGTTTGAACGGCTTTCTGTGGGCACTGCAGAAGCGCACGAAAAGCCATTTCCGGTCGGCGTATAAACTGCTGCGCCATTCCTCCCCTCATGTATATTGCTCTGGTAAGGTGAGACCATGAATTACCAATTGCTAGTTTTGAGCGCGCTGGTTGCGTTATTTGCCTACTCCGTCTGCCTGCTGCTGGTTCTTGGCGTTACCTTTGTGGCCGCCAAATTCATCGGCAAGCGCATTGGCCCGGAAGGCAATCTGCAATGGTTGTGGCACAGCATTCACGTGGCCACATGGCTTGCTGGTTCCGCAATCGCAGCCAGCATCATTAAAGTTGCGCCAATCGGCCCTGACTTGCTGCCATGCCTCATGCTTGCAGCCATACTTTTCGTCGTACATATGCGCGCGTTGTTTGTGATGAATCGTCAGGTATCCATCCCGGTGCAGGTGGTATTGCTGCTGCTCTGCCCGGTGACGGCCCTGGTGGTTTTCGAATATTTTTAGGGCGGCATAGAAAACTCTATTGCAAAAAAGCATGGCCTCCGTCTACCGGAGGCCATGCTTTTGTTGCAAAAAATATCTACTGTTAGAAACGCAGGCCCAGCGTCACCGGAAAGTATCCAGTGCGGTCATTCGCTGGGGTATAGCCATCGCTCACGCTGTTGGTGCTCTGCTGATTGTTTACCCAGACGTAACGTGCCTCGCTGAAGAACTTTACGTTGTTCCAGCGCGATACATGCCAGGTCAATCCTAGACCGGCATTGGCGCCAAAGGCATTGTTGGAGAAATGTTCCACCACCACCGGCGAGGTGTAGCAGTAGTAGTAGCAGCTGGTGTAAGGCTGCGTAAATTCCGTCACCTTGCGATAGAAGCCCACGCCGCCAATCACGTACGCGCCCATCTTGCTGTGCGTCGGAATGTTGAAGTACGGATCCAGACCGAAGGACCACAGGTGCACATCGCCGTTGGGTTCGCCCACCAGATTCAACTGGGCTGCCGGGATGCCGAAGTGGTCATAGTTGTACTGCACCTGCGCGCCGAAGTAGCGGTTCAGGTTGCGGCCGCCGGCAATCTCCAGGTTCCAACCGGTGGTCTGATATTTGTACGTGTCGCCTGCCGGAACATTGAAACCGCCGCCGACAGCGAAGGTGTACTTTTGAAAATCATAATCTTCATGCGAGCCGGTGCTGGGCCGCGCAAAGGGGCCGTTCTGTGTTGACCCGCCGGCATAGGAGTTGCCTTGGCTACTGGAGTAGAGCGAAGGTGCGGCTGTGGTTGAGTCAGAGTTCTGTGCAGTCGCAGCCGCCGAAGTCGCCAGCACAAGCACGGCCAGCGCCATGCCGA
>CAIZGA010000437.1 GCA_903932385.1 uncultured Acidobacteriota bacterium | reverse complement strand
TGCACGACGGCAGCCACCTGAGCCTGCGCAAGCTGCACGAAGAATACAACCCGATGGACCGCGAGAAGGCACTGAACATGCTGATTGAGGCCACCGGCAAGAATGAAGTGCTGACCGGAGTGTTCTACATCAACACCGAGAAGCCGACGTTTGTTGAGTTGCTGAACCTGGTGGACGAGCCGCTGGCGACGCTGCCGGAGTCGCGGGTGCGCCCGTCGAAGGCCGCGTTTGACGACATCATGACGCGACTGCAGTAAGGGATTGACAGCAGAAAAGAAGCCCCGCCGAGTGCGGGGCTTTTTGTTGCGCGGAAGTGGGCGCGGCATGATGTAGTCTGGATTTATTTTCACAGAGATGGGGTACCGATGATGCGCCGTAATTTTCTGCTGCTTTCTTCCCTTGTGGTTCTGCTGGGCGCTGCGATGCGCGCCCAGGACGCGCCGACAACGGTTGCCGGTTTTCATGACTTCAGCGCGCAGCGGAAAATTGACGCGCAGTTTATGGCGGTGCCGGACCCGAAGGTGGCGGGCGCGGACTTGAAGACGCTGACGGCGGCGCCGCACTTTGCCGGTTCGCCGGAGGATGAAGCGACGGCGCAGTTTGTGGCGCAAAAATTTCGCGATGCCGGATTGCAGACCGAGATTGTGCCGTACCGCGTGATGCTGAGCACGCCGCGAAAAGTTTCCGTGGAGGCGTATACGGCGACGGGCAAGATTTTTTCCGGGCCGGCGAAGGAGCACGTGGTGGGCGATCCGTTTCAGGACGATCCGCGGGTGCTGCCGGGGTATAACGGCTCGTCGGCATCGGGCGATGTGACGGCACCGGTGGTGTATGCGAATTACGGCACGCTGGCGGACTTCAACCGTCTGGAGAAGATGGGCGAGAGCGTGAAGGGCAAGATTGTCATCGTGCGGTATGGCGCGAATTTTCGCGGCGTGAAGGTGTACATCGCGCAGCAGCGGGGCGCCGTGGGCGTGCTGATTTATTCCGACCCGGCGGATGATGGATATTTCAAGGGTGATACATATCCGCAGGGGCCGTGGCGGCCGGAGAGCGGCGTACAGCGGGGCGCGGTGCAATTTTTGTTCAAGTACCCGGGCGATCCGCAGACGCCTGGGGTTGCGTCGACGATGACGCTGCCGGACTCGGCGCGTGTGCCGATGGCGGGCAATGTTTCTGTGCCGACGATACCCTCGGTGCCGCTGTCGTATGGCGATGCGAAATTGATTCTGCGTGCGATGGGCGGACAGGATTCGCCGAGGAACTGGCAGGGAGCATTGCCGTTTACGTATCACATGGGCGGCGACACAGTGAAGGTGCACATGGTGGTGGACATGGATGCGCATGTGCGGACGATTTGGGATGTGATTGGAAAAATTCCCGGCAGCGATGCATCACAGGAGTTGGTGGTGGCGGGCAATCATCGCGATGCGTGGGTGTATGGCGCGGTGGACCCGAACAGCGGTACGGCGGCGATGCTGGAAGCGGTGCGGGGATTGGGTGCGCTGTTGAAGCAGGGCTGGCGGCCGCGACGGACGATTGTGGTGGCGAGCTGGGACGCGGAAGAAGAGGGATTGATTGGCTCGACCGAGTGGGTGGAGGACAACGCGAAATTGCTGCAGCATGCAGTGGCGTATTTCAACACAGACGTTGGAGTTTCCGGGCCGGACTTTGAGGCCGATGCGGTGCCTTCGCTGAAGCAGTTTATCCGCGACGTAACGCGCGAGGTGCCGAGCCCCAAGGGCGGCACGGTGTATGACGCGTGGCGCGCGAATGAGGCGGCGGAAAAATCGAAAGACAAAGGCGTGCAGCTTTCAGAAGGCGGCGAGGACAATGCACACATCTCGCGCGATGTGACGGTGGGCGATTTGGGATCGGGCTCGGACTACTCGCCGTTTCTGCAGCATATCGGTGTGCCGTCGAGCGATATTCGATCGGATGGAAATTACGGCGTGTACCACTCGGTCTTCGACAACTACGCGTGGTTTGTGATGAATGCCGACCCGACGTTTGTGTATGAGCAGCAGATGGCGCGTGTGTTTGGCCTGGAGGTGTTGCACATGGCCGATGCCGATGTGCTGCCGTACGACTACACGCAATACGGGCGCGAGGTGCAGAGCTACATAGATACAGCAGCGAAGCGGCCGGAGGCGGCGGGCATTGATTTTGCGGCGGCACGGGCGGCGGCGGTGCGGTTTACGGCGGCGGGACGTGCGGTCCACGTGCAGCAGGTAGAGGCGACGACGGTGAATGCGAAGCTGGATGCGGCGTTGCGCGCGGCGGAAGGCGACCTGATAAATCCGAAGGGACTGCCGAACCGGCCGTGGTTCACGCACACCATTTATGCTCCGGGAGAATATACGGGCTATGCGGCGGTGGTGATACCGGGCGTGAATGAAGCGCTGGATGCGAAGGACACGGCACGGGCGAGGGAGCAGCTGGCGGTGGTGACGGCGGCGTTGAACAAGGCAGCGGAGACGCTGGAGGCCGCGGGGAAGCCATAGAAACGATTCGAGTAAGAAGCCATCTACAACTTTTGTTCGTTACACGCGAGCAGAAGTGGAATGGGATGCGAGTTCCGATTTGGGCACACTCTGTGTAGGGAGAGAGATTTTTCTGTCTCCACAGAGAGGAACCAACGATATGCTTCACGACAGTGTAGCCGCGCTTGCATTCATCGCCATTCTTCTTGCACCGGCATTGGTTGCCATTCGTACGCAGATGCAGGACGAAGAAGAAGAACAGCAGTAATCAACCGGGTCGGCACTGCGAGGTGCGGGAATGGTTGAAGGCCAAAGGAAAAACGACGAGTATGACGCAGATATTGAAGAGAATCTGGCGTGGGGATGCCGGCAAGTATACGTCGGCACACTATATGACGATGTTGCCGTGCCATGGCAGCGCGTCGCCGCGGGTGCTGTTGCACCGCGTGGGCGGGATGGCCTTCAACTTCAGTGCGATCAAAGTGCCCGAGCCGAAGAAGCCGGGTAATGGCGGGAGAAGCCGCGTTGACGGCGGGAGCCTGCTGAATGTTTTCGGGGCCGTGCCGAGCTTTTAGGCCGAAACTTTTTCCCACAAATTTTATTTCCACGAATCTCAGGTCTGTACAGCAAAACGCAAAAGCCATTTCCTTGGGGAGGGAAATGGCTTTTTTATTTAATGCTGCGGTGAATTACTGACGCGCGGCCATCTGCGTTGCGACGAGCTGGGTAAGGTCCTGCTTTTTGAGGCCGTGGACCTTCTCGTTAAACTCATCCACTTTGCTGGACCAGTTCATGCTGCAGTACTTGGGGCCGCACATGGAGCAGAAGGCGGCTTCCTTGTAGTAGTCGTCGGGCAGGGTTTCGTCGTGCATGCTCTTGGCGGTTTCCGGATCGAGCGAGAGCGCGAACTGCTTGTCCCAATCGAAGGTGTAACGTGCGTGGCTGATGGCGTCGTCGCGGTCGCGCGCGCCGGGACGATGACGGGCAACGTCGGCAGCGTGGGCGGCGATTTTGTAAGCGATGATGCCGTCTTTGACGTCCTTCTCATTGGGCAGGCCGAGGTGTTCTTTCGGCGTGACGTAGCAAAGCATGGCGGCACCGTGCCAGCCGATCATGGCTGCGCCAATGGCCGAGGTGATGTGGTCGTAACCAGGTGCGATGTCGGTAACCAGCGGGCCGAGAACGTAGAAGGGCGCGCCGTCGCACATCTCCACTTCCTTATCCACCTGCATTTTTATCTGGTCCATGGGGATGTGGCCCGGGCCTTCAATCATCACCTGAACGTCAGACTTCCATGCAGTGCGGGTGAGGTCGCCGAGGGTCTTGAGTTCGGCAAACTGGGCCTCGTCGCTGGCGTCTGCCAGACAGCCGGGACGGAGACCGTCGCCGAGTGAGAAGCTGACGTCATACTTCGCCATTACCTTAACGATTTCGTCGTAATGTTCGTAGAGAAAATTCTGTTTGTGATGGTGGGTCATCCACTGGGCCAGGATGGCGCCGCCGCGGCTGACGATGCCGGTGATGCGCTTGGCAACCAACGGAACATACTGGATGAGCAGGCCGGCGTGAATGGTGAAGTAGTCCACACCCTGCTGCGCCTGTTCTTCAATCACTTCGAGGAAGACGTTGATGTTGAGGTCTTCAAGTTTCTTGACGCGGTTCAAAGCTTCGTAAAGCGGCACGGTGCCGATGGGTACGGGCGAGTGGCGAAGGATGGCTTCGCGGATGGTGTGGATGTCGCCGCCGGTGGAGAGGTCCATGACGGTGTCTGCCCCGAAGTGGACGGCGGTGTGCAGCTTGCGGAGTTCTTCGTCGATATTGGAGCTGAGGGCGGAGTTGCCGATGTTGGCGTTAATCTTGCAACGCGAGGCGACGCCGATGGCCATCGGTTCCAGCTCCGGGTGGTTGATGTTGGCCGGAATGATGAGGCGGCCGGCGGCGATTTCATCGCGAATGAGTTCCGGCGCGAGAGTTTCGCGGAAAGCGACAAACTCCATCTCCGGAGTGATGACGCCTTTGCGGGCGAAATGCATCTGGCTCATGTTGGTATCGCCGGTGCGTGTAGCTTCGGCGCGGCGAGCGGCAATCCACTCTGCGCGGGGTGTGGGGGCCGCGTGGTGGCCGTTACCGTTTCCATTTCCGTTCTGATGGTTGCCGTTGGAAGAGTTTCCGTTGGTATTTGCGCTCATGTTTCTCCTCTAGTGAACTCGCCCGGGAGTTGGCCGCAGAAAAATCCGCGTTGCGGCGATTCATTTCAGTATAGACCCAGCCGGTGGGTGGGCCGGAATGGGGGCAAAAAGCAGTTTTGATGAGGTGGAGGTGCGGTTTGGGCGGCAAAAGCGGGCGGGGCAGGAATTGTGTGACATAGCTCACAGCGAAGGTGTGCGCGGGCGGGTATAAACTCGATATAGACACGAAGCGGGCTGGGCAGACAGGTCCGCGCTGTGCCGATGGATTCGAGCAGGCGCAGGGAAACGGGGCAGGTTTCGTCATGAAGAATGGAAATACAGTAAAGATTATTGCGGCTACCGTAGTGGTGGTGGGCGTGATTGTGTGGCTGGCGGTGAGCGGGATGAACTCCGACAGCAACAAGAGCTACTACGTGACCATTGCCGAGATGCGGCAGATGGGCGAGAAGACTTTTACGCGGAACCTGCGCGTGGAAGGCTTTGTTAAGCCGGAGTCGATTGTGAAGGACGGGTCCAACGTGACCTTTACGCTGACCCAGTTTGAAAGCCATGATACGAAGGCGACGCCGAATCCGCAGACGCTGGTGGTGAGGTACAAGGGCGCGGAGCCGCCGCCGGACACTTTCAAGGACGATGCGCAGGCGCTGGCGGTGGGTAAGATGGGCCGCGATGGTGTCTTCCACGCGACGGAGTTGCAGGCCAAGTGCGCGTCGAAATATCAGGCGGCACCGGGCACGACGCCGAACACGGCCGCATCGCCGGCTACGTCGGCCAAGCCCGCAGGCAGCAAGAGCTAGCCAAACAAATGATGGGAAAAACGCAGCAGCGATGCAGGCGGGCGGCAGTGTTGCTGCTCGCAGCGTTGTGTTTGGGGCAGTATATGCCGGCGGCAGCGGCACAGGATGTGACCAGCAGCGGCGTGCTGAACAATTATGATCCGCTGGGCAAGCCGACGCAGGAGCAGCCGAACCTGTTGACCGAGCCGACGCTGACTCCGGGCACGGCGTTTTTGTATTCACTGGAAGCAAAGTTTGCGGCAGATGTGGCAACCGGCGGCGGCAAGGCCTTTGCGGCATGGTTTGCCGAGGATGGCATTGTGCTCTCGAACGGCAAAGCGCCGGTGGTGGGGCAGAAGGCGATTGCGGCGACGGCGGTTTGGGACGCGAAGGTTTATCAGCTGACGTGGACGCCGCAGGGCGGTCGACTTTCTGAGCAGGGCGATATGGGCTTCACCTTCGGGCACTACGAGGGGCGGTCGCGGGATGCGCAGGGCAATGCGGTAGTCATCCAGGGACGCTACTTGACGGTGTGGAAGAAACAGGCGAACGGCGAGTGGAAGGTGGAACTGGACGCGAGCCAGGACGAGCCGAAGGACAACTGCTGTTCGCTGAAAGAACCGTAAAACTCAATAGAATCGGGCAGGGGTGTCGCATCTTGTTTGCTATGGTGCAGGTGCACCAATTTTCTTGCAGAAGTGGCGCTAATCGGACACACTGTTGCTAGGGGCGGAAATTCCCGCTGTGGGACAAGCTGCTGCAAAGACGGGACTTGCTGTACGAAAGTCATGCCAAATCCCCTGAAAGTGCCAGAGACTAGCGTGTAAACGACTGGTTACGATGGTCGATGCGACTATGGATACCACCCTGCTGCTCCAAGACGAAGCGGAAAGGCTGCAAGCACTCTACCAATATGGAGTGATGGACACGCCGCCGGACCCCGCACTGGACGAGCTGACGAGGCTTGCGGCACAGGTGTGCAATATGCCGGTGGCGTTCATCTCGCTGGTGGATGCGACGCGGGTGTGGTTCAAGTCGGCGTATGGAACGCAGACGACGGAGATGAGCCGCAAAGGCTCAGTATGCGAGTACG
Source organism: uncultured Acidobacteriota bacterium (assembly GCA_903932385.1). GTDB lineage: Bacteria > Acidobacteriota > Terriglobia > Terriglobales > Acidobacteriaceae > CAIZGA01. The sequence continues at coordinate 3,393 of CAIZGA010000437.1, read as the reverse complement.
CGATTCTGGGCAGGGACATCTACGAAGTGCTGGATGCGCGGAAGGACGAGCGCTGGGCGCCGGATGGGATCCTGCTGAGCGGAAATAATATTCGATACTACGCGGGCATGCCGCTGATTACGCACGACGGTAAGGCGCTGGGCGTGCTGGGAGTGATGGACACGAAAGTCCGCACGCTGACCGATGTGCAGCGGAGCGCATTGCAGACGCTGAGCAAGCAAGTGGTGATGCGGCTGGAAATCAATCCGCGGCTGCTGGACATGGAGCGGTCGGCGTGGGAGCGGCACCGCATTGAGACAGCGCTGACGGTGGAACGGAATTTTGTGAGCGCGGTGCTGGACACCGTGGGCGCGCTGGTGCTGGTGTATGACACGGCGGGCCGCGTGGTACGCGTGAACCGCACAGCGTTGGCGAGTGCCGGATTCAGCATTGAAGAACTGGTGGGGCTGCCGTACTGGGAAAAGCTGGTGCCACCGGAAGAAACGCAGCAGGCGATTGCAGAGTTTGACAGCATCCGCAGCGGAAGATTTCCGGCGGCGTTTGAAAATTACTGGCTGACGCGCAACGGCAACCGGCTGCGGATTGCCTGGTCTGTGACGGCGATGCTGGACGAGCAGAAGGAAGTGGCGTACATCATTGCCACCGGCATTGACGTGACGCAGCAACGCGAAGCCGAGGCCACACTGCGCGAGAGCGAAGCGAGTTACAGGCAACTGGTTGAAGGTTCGCTGGGCATGGTGTTCACGCATGACCTGAACGGCAACCTGATGAGCGTGAACAAACACGCCGCCGAAAGCCTGGGCTACACGGTGGACGAGATGATGGGCCGGTCGCTGAAGGACTTTGTGCCGGCGCAGTCGCGGAAATATTTTGATGATTATCTGCGGCGCGTTCGCGGACAGGGCGAGGCCAACGGCAACATGTACGTGGTGCATCGCAATGGCGATGTGCACGTCATCACCTATCGCAACAATTTGATTGATCTGGGCGATCGCCAGCCATATGTGCTGATGCACGGCATTGACATCACCGAGAAGACGCAGGCCGAAGAACGGTTGCGGACGCTGATGCACCAGAGCAATTCGATTCTGGAATCGGTGGGTGACGGAATTTACGGCGTGGACCTGGCGGGTCGGGTGACGTTTGTGAATCCGGCAGCGGCACAGATGCTGGGTTACAAGCAGAGCGAGTTACTGGGGCGGATGATGCATGACCTGATCCACCACACACGCGCCGACGGACAGATTTGCGAAGCGAAGGACTGCGTGATTCTGCATTGCCTGCAGACGCAGAACCCGATGCGCGTGGTGGATGAAATTTTCTGGCGCAAGGACGGCACCAGTTTCCCGGTGGAACTGATTGCCAGTCCGCAGATTGTGGAAGGCCGTCCGGTGGGCGCCGTGGTTGCGTTTACTGACATCACCGAGCGTCGTGCGCTGGACCGCATGAAGGACGAATTTATTTCCACCGTGAGCCACGAGTTGCGGACGCCGTTGACATCGCTGCGTGCGGCGCTGGGACTGGTGGCCGGCGGTGCGCTGACGGCGCGGCCGGAGAAACAGTCGCAGATGCTGGAGATTGCGATTGGCAACACAGACCGGCTGGTGAGTCTGGTGAATGACATTCTGGACCTGGAGCGGATTGGCAGCGGCAAGGTGCAGCTCCACTACACCATGTGCAACGTGGAAGATTTGCTGCGGCGTGCGGCGGGACTGCAGGAGACATCGGCGGCGAAGGCGAGCCTGAAATTTGTTTACGATGTGCAGCCGGTGAATGTGTGGGCGGACCCGGACAGAATTCTGCAGACGCTGACGAATTTGATTTCGAACGCGATTAAGTTTTCGCAGCCGGGCGGGGAGATTCGGCTGGCGGTGCGTCAGGTTGGCGATGATGAGGCGCGGGTAGAAGTGCATGACACGGGCCGCGGCATACCTTCGGACAAACTGGAATTAATTTTCGAACGCTTCCAACAGGTGGATGCGTCGGATTCGCGCGCGATGGGCGGCACGGGACTGGGCCTGGCGATTTGCCGGTCGATTGTGCAACAGCATGGCGGGCGCATCTGGGCGGAAAGCCACATGGGCAAGGGAGCGAGTTTCTACTTCACACTGCCGACAAAACCGAGCAGCCATCTGAGATAAAAATCTACGGCACAAAATAAAAGACCCACATCGTGAAGATGTGGGTCTTTTTGTTGCGCAAAAATTTTGTTACAGGCGCAGGAAGATTTTCTTGCGATAGAGAACGAGCATGGGGATGAAGCAGACGGCGACGAAGAGGATGGCGAAGAGGAGCGAGCGAACTTCTTCGGGGCCGATGGCGGTGGGGATGAGCGAGAAGGCGATGTGGTGCAGGTTGAGTCCGCCGATGCGAACGTAGCCGATGGTGATGGCGAGCAGTTCTGCAACGCAGTAGGCGGTGAGGGCGTTGGAGCCGAAGACGAGCCAGGGATACATCCAACGATGCAGCGGGTGCACTTCGCCGGGGGCGCGCGGTTTGCGGTCGATGATGAAGTAGAGCGCGGCGAGGGCGATCATGGCGATGCCGCCGACGAAGAGGACGTAGCTGCTGGTCCAGACGCGCTTGTTGATGGGGAAGTCGAGCGACCAGGCGAGGCCGAGGCCGATGAGCACGGCACCGGCACCGGTGAGCCATGCGGCTTTTTCTGCGACGCTGCGCTTGGTCTGAATCCACACGCCGACGAGAACACCGAGCAGCGTGGTGGCGACGGCGGGGACGGTGCTGAGCAGGCCTTCTGGATCAAACTGCTTGTGCTGATAGAAGTGGTTGGTGGACATGAGCTGGCGGTCGAACCAGGAGCCGATGTTGCCGGCGGGGTCGATGTCATGCGTGGGCGGGCCGAAGCCGGGGACGGCGACGTGGGTCATCAGGTACCAGTAGCCGACCAGCGCGACGACGATGGCGATTGCGGATCCGCGAACGCGACCGAAGAGATAGATGAGAGCGGCGATGGCGTAGCAGAGGCCGATGCGCGGCAGAACTCCGAAATAACGCATGGTGCTGAAGTGGAAGTACGGCAGCAGATTGCCGAGCCAGCCGATGGCGATGATGAGCGCGGCGCGCTTGAAGGTGTGCATCAGGATGACGGAGCGCGGCACGTTGTTGGCGATGCGGGTGCGGAAGGCGAAGACGATGGAGACGCCGACCATGAAGAGGAAGGTGGGGAAGACGAGGTCGGTGAGGGTGCAACCGTCCCAGGGCGCGTGGTCCAACTGGTAGTAGCTGCGGCCGCCCGGGTCATTGACGAGAATCATCAGGGCGACGTCGAGGCCGCGCAGGACATCGAGCGAAAGCAGGCGCTGGCTGGGCTGGACGCGAATGGCTTCAAGCGGGTTGGACAAGGCGATGCTCCTGCGGGCGCGGCCGTGCGGG
>CAIZGA010000436.1 GCA_903932385.1 uncultured Acidobacteriota bacterium | reverse complement strand
GAAGACATCTACTGGGGACCGGAAAGCAAATGGCTGGGAGACGAACGTTACAAAGGCGACCGCGAGTTGGAAAACCCTCTTGGCGCTGTTCAGATGGGATTGATCTACGTGAATCCCGAAGGCCCCAATGGCAAGCCGGACCCTGCAGCAGCTGTGAAGGACATTCGTGAGACCTTTGCGCGCATGGCGATGAATGATGAAGAGACGGTTGCGCTCATCGCAGGCGGACACACCTTTGGCAAAGCACACGGCGCTGCGGACCCCAACAAATATGTTGGTCCCGAGCCAGAGGGTGCGGCCATTGAAGAGCAAGGTCTGGGCTGGAAGAACAGCCTCGGCAGCGGCAACGGCGTGGATACCATCAGCAGCGGCCTGGAAGGCGCATGGACCACCAACCCAGTGAAGTGGGACAACAATTATCTGGAAAATCTTTTTGGCTACGAATGGGAGCTGACCAAGAGCCCCGCCGGTGCCAACCAGTGGACGCCCAAGGATGCAGCGGCCGCCGGCACCGTGCCGGATGCACATGACGCAAAGAAGAAGCATGCACCCATTATGTTCACCACCGACCTGGCACTGAAGGTGGACCCAAGCTACGCGAAGATTGCCAAGCGCTTCCTCGAACATCCGCAGGAATTCGCAGATGCATTTGCCAAGGCATGGTTCAAGCTGACGCATCGCGACATGGGCCCGCTCTCGCGGTATCTCGGCCCGCTGGTTCCCAAGGAGCCGCTGCTCTGGCAGGACCCGCTGCCCGCAGTCGACCACGCATTGGTTGATGCGAAAGACATCGCTGCATTGAAGGCGAAAATACTCGCCTCGGGACTTTCCATCTCACAGTTGGTGACCACAGCGTGGGCATCGGCTTCAACGTTCCGCGGCAGCGACAAACGCGGCGGAGCCAACGGTGCGCGCATTCGTCTGGCACCGCAGAAGGATTGGGAAGTAAACCAGCCTGCCGAACTCGCAAAGGTTCTGCAGAAGCTGGAAGCCATCCAGAAGGAATTCAACAGCGCAGCGACCGGTGGCAAGAAAGTTTCGCTGGCCGATTTGATTGTGCTGGGCGGCAGCGCAGCGGTGGAAGAAGCTGCAAAGAAGGTCGGCCACGACGTGAAGGTTCCCTTCTCGCCGGGACGTACCGACGCATCGCAGGAGCAGACCGATGTTGACTCCTTTGCTGTGTTGGAGCCGACTGCCGACGGATTCCGCAACTACATTCGCAAGGGACAGGAAAATGCTGCGGCCGAGTTGCTGCTGGACAAGGCAAACCTGCTGACGCTGACCGCGCCGGAATTGACGGTGCTGATTGGCGGTCTGCGCACATTGAATGCAAACTACGGCCAGTCGGAACTCGGCGTCTTCACCAAGCGGCCCGGAACGTTGACCAACGATTTCTTCATCAACCTGCTCGACATGAAGACGAAGTGGCAGAAGTCTGCCGCAGCTGAAGGCGTGCTGGAAGGAAAAAATCGTGCCACTGGCGAGTTGCAGTGGAAAGGCAGCATCGTCGATCTGGTCTTCGGTTCGAACTCGCAGCTGCGTGCACTGGCAGAAGTGTATGCCTGCAGCGATTCGCAAAAGACCTTCGTGAATGACTTTGTTGCGGCATGGAGCAAGGTCATGAATTTGGATCGCTTCGATTTGGCATAGCTTGCAGTGCTAAAACACAGCCTCTATCTGGCCTCGGTATTTTCAATCCAGATAGAGGCTGGAGCCTTTAAGGCAGCAAGTTGCCACGCTGCGGCTGCCGCAGATTTCGTAACCTGTATCAATAAATTTTAAGATTGGTGCCGGGAGGGGGGGTCGAACCCCCACGACCTTGCGATCGGCGGATTTTGAGTCCGCTGCGTCTGCCAGTTCCGCCATCCCGGCCTTGGGAAGCGTGTCTCTTAAGTCTCGCACAGTCAGCCGTCTTTGTTAAGCCTGCGCCTGCACACCTGCTACCAAAGTTGACTTGACGCGACGCGCCCGTGACGCGCATGGTGGAAGGAATCTGGATCTGCAGGTTGCGGAGGCGCAAATTGATGAACCGTAGAAATTTTCTTGAGAAGTGGCTCTCCGCCACCGGCATCGCCGCTCTTGGGTCTTCACGCCTGGCACGAGCGGCTCAAGTTGTGCAGCAGGTCCCGGCCCCG
>CAIZGA010000435.1 GCA_903932385.1 uncultured Acidobacteriota bacterium | reverse complement strand
ATCGCACGCTGTGGTGACTCGACCTCATCCCCAATCAGACAGACGTTGTTATATCCGTTGTAGCAATAAATAGAGATGATGGTCGATCCGGCAAGCCCGAGAAAAAATGCATGATCTAGACGAAACGCATGGGGCGGAAAATCCAACACCTGTGCCGCATGGAAGTGTGTCGCGCCTGTAAGGATGACCCAGAAGGCTGTGCCCACCACAATCACGCTCACAATGATGGAGATGACTGCAATCGAATGAATGTTTCGGTACAGCAGGGCCGTGCAGAGGAGACATACGGCAACGCCGATCAGAATAATCTGATGATTGCCGAGCGATGGCCACAAGTACGTACTATATTCAGCAAAACCAATGGCACCACTGGCAATCAGGATGGGCGAGGAGAGAATCGTCTGCCAAAGAAATAGAAAGCTGAACAGATGCCCGAAGCGTTCGCGGCCAAAGGCTTCCAGCATGTAGTGGTAGGTTCCGCCGGAGTAGGGCATCGCTGAACCCAGTTCCGCCCACACAAACCCGTCGCACAGGGAGAGGATTGCACCTGCAATCCAACCCAGCAGAGCCTGCGGCCCGGCCATAGCTGCCAGTGCAATGGGGATGGTGATGAACGGCCCCACGCCAATCATGTTTAGGGAATTGGCGGCCATGGCGCCAGCCAGGCCCATCTTTGGTTTCTGTACTTGGATTTCGTTTAGCTGCAAAATCACCTCAATCGGTACGAAAACTGCCTGGCCCGAAATTTCTAGTGCAGCTTATTCCTCGTTCGCCGGCAATGCCCATGCATAGAGCAGAGTGCCGCTACCGGTCAGGATATATTGACGACCGTCCAGCATATAGGTGCTGGGCGATGTCTGCATATTTGCGCCGGTGCCTGCATGCCACAGAATTTTTCCATCGCTGGTGCGCAGCGCGAGCAAGTTGCCTTGCGGATCGCCGGAGAATGTCAGGCCGGAGTCAGTGGTGAGTACGCCGGTGCCGGAGCCTTCTGCGAACTCATGCTTCCAGCGAATTTCGCCGGTGTGATAATCAATCGCTTCCAGAACCGACTTGCCCCACAGTCCGTAATCCGCGCCTGCCCAGCCATAGGCACCATCTTCCGGCTTGGCAAAGTACAGGCTCCACGCGGGATGCGAATTGACAATAAATAACCCTGTCGCTGGATCAAAGCTGGCCGAACGGTAATTGTTCAGTCCGCCTTCATCCGGAGCAATGATGCGGCCATCGCGTGCGGGAAATTTCTCTGGGTTCGGAATCGGCTGGCCTTTTGCATCCACACCCAACGCCCAGTTAGTGGGGCCGAAGGTGGTGGTAAGAATGTCTTTGCCGTTGGTGCGGTCCAGTACGAAGAAATAGCCGTTGCGCGAGGCATGCAGCAGCAACTTGCGTGGCTTTCCATTAACGGTGCCGTCTATCAGCACGGGTGTTTCTACCGCGTCCCAGTCATGCGTGTCATGCGGCGATGGCTGGAAGGCCCACTTCAAATCGCCAGTATCGGGATTGAGTGCGACGATGCTGCAGGTGTAACGGTCATCGCCGGGACGGGTTGCGCCTGCCAACACTGGAGTCGGATTTCCCGTGCCCCAATAAACCAGATTTAAGTCCGGATCATACGTTCCCGTCATCCAGGTCATGCCGCCGGTGGAGGCATTCGGCGTGCCGGGTTCAGGCGTCGAGTACCAGGTCCACTGCGTCTGCCCGGTTTCAGGATCAATCGAGCGCAGGAAGCCGCGCAGGTTGTCAAAGTCGCCGGAGACGCCGACAAGAACGTGGTTGCGGATGACGAGCGGCGCCTCGGTCGTCCAATAACCTTTAGCCACATCGGCAACAACTACATTCCACTTCACGCTGCCGTCCTTCGCGTTCAGCGCAATCAAGTGCGCATCCGGCGAGAGGAACAGGATGGTGTCCTTGTACATGCCCACGCCGCGCTGGCCGATGTGCAGGCCCTTGTTCGGCGGATAGGTGTAGCGCCAGAGCATGTGTCCGCTGCGTGCATCCACGGCCCAGACATTATCGGGCACGGTGAAGTAGAGGATGCCATCCACCAGCAGCGGGGAAGACTTCAGCGTAGTGACCATGTTGGTCTGGAAGACCCATGCCAGGCTGAGTCCCTTCACATTGTCCGGAGTAATCTGCGTTAGCGCGCTGTGGCGGCGGCCGGAGTAATCGCCGTGGTAGGTTGGCCAGCTGTCGGCCTTGGGATGCTGAATCTGTGCGGGGTACAAACCTTGCGCATTGGCAGATGCCGCAGCGGCAGTGAACAGAATTGCGGCCAGCGCGGGGGCAAGAATTCTTTGCAGCGATTTCATCACGATGTGCGACCTCGTCTGTGTATGCAGTTCCATTACTCGCCGCCTTCCGGCAGGGTCCATGCAAAGAGCGTGCCGCCGCTGCTGGTCATCACATATTGCCGGCCGTCGAGCATGTAGGTAATCGGCGAACTGACCATGGTCAGGCCAGCGCCGGCATGCCAGAGAATTTTTCCATCGCTGGTGCGCATGGCGAGCACATTGCCATACGGGTCGCCGGTGAAGACGAGGCCGGCATCGGTTGTGAGTACGCCGGCTCCAGCGCCACCGCCGTTGAAGTCATGCGCCCAGGCAATTTTTCCAGTGCGGTAATCAATCGCTTCCAGCACTGCCTTGCCCCACAGTCCATAATCCGCGCCAGCCCAACCGTAGTCGCCATCTTCAGGCTTGGTGAAGTAGAGGCTCCATGAAGGATGTGCGTCCACAATGAAGAATCCAGTTTGAGGATCAAAACTGGAAGAACGGAAATTGTTGAGTCCACCTTCATCGGGAGCAATCAGACGACCGTCGCGTTTCGGGTCTTTATCAGGATTCGGTATCGGCTGACCCTTGGCGTCAATCCCCATCGCCCAGTTGGTGGGGCCGAAGGTGGTGGTCACAATGTCCTTGCCGTCGGTGCGATCCAATACGAAAAAGTATCCGTTGCGTGATGCCTGCGCCAGCAGCTTGCGAGGCTGGCCGCCAACGACGCCGTCAATCAGGATGGGAGTTTCAACCGCATCCCAGTCATGCGTGTCATGCGGTGATGGCTGGAAGCCCCACTTTAATTCGCCGGTGTCGGGGTTCAGCGCAACGATGCTGCAGGTGTAAAGATTGTCGCCGGGGCGCGCATCGCCCTGTAGTACCGGCGTTGGATTGCCGGTGCCCCAGTAGGTCAGGTTCAGGTCGGGATCATACGTTCCGGTGACCCATGCCGGGCCGCCAGTGGCCGTGTTTGGCGTTCCAGCCGGTGGTGTGGCATACCAGGTCCACTGAATCTTTCCGCTGTCAGGATCCACCGAGCGAATGATGCCCGGCAGGTTGTCCAAGTCGCCGGAGATGCCTACGATGACGTGGTTGCGAATCACCAACGGCGCCATAGTGGTCCAGTAGCCTTTGCTGGAATCGGCCACAACTACATTCCACTTCACCTTGCCGTTCTTCGCATCCAGACACAACAGATGCGCATCGGGCCCGAGGAAATACAGGTAGCCTTTTTCCATCGCAAGACCGCGTTGGCCGATGTGGTCGCCCTTGTTCGGCGGATACGTGTAACGCCACAGCATGTGTCCGCTGCGTGCATCCACAGCCCAGACGTTGTCTGGAACTGTGAAATAAAGGATGCCATCCACCAGCAATGGTGAAGACTTGATGGCTGCTGTCTGCGCCGTTTGGAAGGCCCAGCCCAGCGTCAGCGACTTCACGTTGGCCTGATTAATCTGCGTCAGCGAGCTGTGGCGGCGGCCGGTGTAGTCGCCGTTGTTGGT
>CAIZGA010000434.1 GCA_903932385.1 uncultured Acidobacteriota bacterium | reverse complement strand
TGCCCAGCACATCGTAAAAGGTGCCGGACTCCTGTTCGATATCCGCGGTGCCGTGCGTGGCGGTGAAATCTTCATGGTCGCGGCCGCCGGTCAGATGCAGATGGCCTTCCGCGGTGGCTTCATTGGTGTCGTCGTTGTAGACGATGTGGTCGGCGCGCAGAACGTAGTCGCGGTAGTAGATGACGGCGTTGCCATCGAGATAGTAGATGTCGCCGACCTTGCGTTGGGTGTCGGCCTGGACGCTGACGTCTGTGTTGTTTTCGGTGGCAGCAACCGGCGTCAATTCCGGCAATGTTGCTTCAGGCGAATCAGGCAAAGCGGAATCTGCGGGCGCGGGAGTTGCGCTACTAATAATTTGCGCGGCAGAGGGAACCAGAGGAGGTAACACCTGAGCGCATATCTCTGGTGCACTTGCTGTTAGCAAAGTGATAAACAAGAAATTGAAGGTTAGCAGCTTCGCAAGACTCGTGTTTTGAGCGAATTGTTGCTGAAGGATTCTGAAAGCCGAAGAGTTCCGCTGCAATGGCGAGGCAAGACTGCCAGCGGCAGAATTCAAGGCGCCGGTGGATGCCTCCGGCAGAGAATGTATGGCAAGATTTTCAGAATTCAGCATCAACATGACTTTACCGGATTGCGGGAAGTTTCCCCAGCAGCCCATGGAAACAAGGCTACACGTTCTGGCGAAAGAGAGTGAGTAATTTGAGCACTGTCATCAAGTATGAAACTGAAGTGGCCGGCAGCGAGTCGGCAGAGAAGCACCGGGCCGCGCACAGCTGGAAGCAGGATGTGGCGCGCCGCGTTGCCGCGCACCGCAGCCGCAGTGGAAACAACCGCGCCGATGCCGCCGCCGCACAGGCCGAGCCAATGCCGGAGACCGAAGAGCGTCGCCGCGCCGCGAAGATTGCCGCCGCTGTGGCCGCGCGGTATGCCGTTGCGCCGACCTACAAGCAGATGATGAATTCGCCGGAGCCGATGAGTTTGTTTGCCGTGGAAGAAACGGGCAGCGTGGCGACAATGGAAATGCCGCCGTTGCTGGAGATGCCGCAGGCCGCCGAGCCGGTTGCAATGGCTGTGGCGGAGCCGCCGGTAGAAGTTCCTGCTGCAGAAATGAAAGCCCCTGCAGCTGAAGAGATTGAAGATTCGCAGGAAGATTTGGATCACCTCATCCTGAGCATGAAGAAGCCGAGCGCATCCATCTCCGTGGATGAAGTGCTGATGGCGACCGAGGATGAAGATGTGGCCGCGCCGCCGCAAAGATTTTCGCAGTTCACTCCGCAGACGATGCGGATAGAGATGCTGCCATCGCCGCCGGAAAGTTTCTCGCCGGAGGTGCTGCCTGTGCGGGTGATTGATTCGCCGCGAGAACTGATTGCGGTGCGGCGCATGCGTCCGCGGATGGCAGAGAGCACGCCGAAAATGCAGCCGAGCAACAGCCAGCTGCGGATTTTTGAAGTCGAGCCGGACATGGTTTCCACCGTGCCGGAGCCGCCCGCTGCCACACCGCTGGCTGCTATCTTCAGCGAGCCGGAAATGGAAGCGATGCCGGTTGTGTCGTATCCGCCAACACCGGAGCCGATTGCGCGCGAAGTGCTGCACTGGCAGATTCAGGAAGAGTGGGAGCGGCAGGAAGCTGCGGCGATGGAAGTTCGCTATGAAAGCCGCGCTGCTGAGTATGTGCCGGAGGCTCTGCCGGTGTTGCAGCAGAATGTGATTGCAGCCAGTGATTTGCAGCCGGGCATGCGGCCCTGCGATCGCGCGGCGACGATTGTGATTCAGACTGCGCCGATTGAACTGCGGTTGATGGCCATGCTGACCGACCTTTGCATCACCAGCGGCATCGCGCTGGGAGGCCTGCTGCTGTACATGGTGTACGCGGCGCATCCGATGGCGATTTTTTCTCCGTCGAAGCTGATGATGGTTGCAGGCGGCGCGGCGTTTCTTGTTCTCTTCCTGCTCTACCAGATGTTTTGCTTCGCGGTGAGCGGGTCGACGCCGGGTATGCGTTACGCGCGCATCGGGCTGTGCACGTTTGATGACGAGAACCCGACGCGGTTGGCGATGTGCGGACGCGCGCTGGCGCAGGTGCTCTCGCTATGCCCGCTGTGCCTGGGTTATATGTGGGCGATGATGGACATGGACGGCCTGAGCTGGCATGACCGCATGACGCACATGTATCAGCGCGGATACTAATAGTTCTGGAAATTATTACCGTTCGCGGCGCTGGCCGGTGGAGAGACGAATCGTCTCGCCCGGCTGCACGATGACGCGCCACACCCCGACATTGTTTTCCATCAGCGCCGGTTTCGGCTGGGAATCAAAAAACCAACCCTTACGCAGCGGCACATGCACCATGTACATGATGGTGGAGTTGGTGCCGTTGTGCATTTCAAATGTCTCTTCGACAATGTCGGCGGCGATGCGTCTCATCTTGCCGCTGTCGTCGATCCGGTCCACATACGTCTGTACATACTTGGGGCCTCTCAAATTGCAGGCCAACGGGTCATAACGGTAGCGTTGCTTGTTGGCCTCTTTGCCGTTGGCTCCCAGTTCCAGCACGCGGCAGTTCTGGTCCACATCCACCTGAACGGTGGGGCCGGTGGGAATGGGCCTGGGCGGAGCAGGCGGTGGAGGTGCGGGTTGCGGAGGTGAATCGGGTTGTGGAGCTTCAAGGGGTGCGCAGGTGCCGTCGGAGAGTAGTTGTTCTTTTGCGGGATCGCAGGAGGCTTGCTCGGCACCGACCTGCAGGCTGTTGACAACCCTCTTCACGCCGTCGGCATGTGCGGCCAACACCTCGGCCAATTCCTTCTGGCTGTCGCTGCGCACGATGCCACTCAGCGTGACGATGCCATTCTGCGTGCTGGTGGTGATGGCAACGTTGGAGAGGCTTTTTGCGGAGCCGAGCGCGGTGACTACGTTGGCATCGGTCTGCTGGTCGGCGGCAGAGATGGCCTCAGTAGACGCAGGCGTGGAAGTGGCCGGCACTGGAGGCTGCTGTTGCGCACTCAGTACTCCGGCAAAGGTGAGGAGAAGAAGGCACTGCAGATAAGCACGCATACGGACCACCTGACTCAGGATACGAACACGTTCGGGTTCAGCGTAGTAAAAAATTTAAAATCCCGTCATCAACTCTGCGGTGACGCCTGCGCCGGTGACGTAGATTTCATCGCTGCCCGGCACCAGTTCCAGCGAGTAGTTCTGCAGCGGCGACATCTTCACCATTTGATGCATGTAGTCGGTCAGCAGCGGCAGGTCCACAAAGCGCTGGTTGAATCCGGTGATGTAAAACTTGCCCGGCCCGGCCTGATGGATGGAAGTTGCCGTGGCTGCAGCCAGCGCGCGGTGCCATAGTTTTTTGAATTCCACGCAACGCTCGTCGCCCTCAGTGGCGCCCTTGAAAATTTCCTCCGGCTCCATATCCAAAAAACGCATACGCATGGCGCGGTGGCCCATGATGCCTTCAAGATGTCCGCGACCGCCGCAGCCGCAGAAAGTTTCTTTGGCATCGAGCGTGACCACGGTGTGGCCGCCTTCCCACACGCCGGGTGTGAAGGGGTAGCGACCGTAACCGATGCCGTTGCCGAGGGTCCAGACGCGAATCATGCGGTCGAGCAGGCCGAACTTTGCGGCCAGCCCGGCGGCGACTGCGTCGGCGTCATTCTGCAGCACCACGGGCGCGTTCAAGCCGTTTTCACGCAGCAGTGTCTGCAGATCTTCCTGCATGGCGGCGCCCTTCAGCTGCGGAATGTTGGGCGACTCCTGCACTACGCCGGCGCGAACCAGGCCGGGCACAGCGAGACCGATGGCGGCAATGTCAGTTGCGCCATCGGCAGCGGCCAGCGCTTCTGCGCAGAGCACTTCATTGATGGCCGAGCGTGGCAACTCCACCAGCGCGTCGTCCTGTTCCGGGTCATTGGGAAAATAGTGGATGGGGCCGGAGAGCTTGTGGTCTTCGAGCAGGCCTGCTGCAATCCGCTGCGACATTGTGATTCCGATGGTTTTTGCCATAGGCACCTGCCTGTTGGTGCGGAGAACAATTGCTAGTCGAACTTCTTCAGCTTGTTAACGCCGTTCAGCGCGGCCACCTTGTAGCACTCCGCCAGAGTCGGATAATTGAAAACCGTATCGACGAAATAATCCAATGTGCCGTTGAGAATCATCACGGCCTGGCCGATGTGCAGCAACTCACTGGCGCCTTCGCCGATGATGTGCACGCCGAGAATGGCGCGGGTCTCGCGATGGAAAACAATTTTCAGTCGGCCGGTGGTGTCGCCGCGAATCTGGCCGCGCGCAATTTCGCGATAGTAGGCCACGCCGACTTCGTACGGAACATCTTCTTCGGTGAGCTGCTCTTCGGTCTTGCCGATGAAACTGATTTCTGGAATGGTGTAGATGCCATAGGGATAGTAGCTGGGGTTGGAGACGATGCTGGTGTCTCCAAAGGCGCGCGCAGCGGCAATGCGTCCCTGTTCCATTGAAACCGAAGCGAGCGAGGGGAAACCGATGACGTCGCCGACGGCGAAGATGTGTTCGACCTTGGTGCGGTAGTCCTTGTCCACGGGAATGCGGCCGCGTTCGTCGGGAACAATGCCGGTGACCTGCAGATTGAGTTCATCCACATTGCCCTGACGGCCGACGGCGTAGAGCAACGCATCGCCGGAGACTTTCTTTTTGCTTTCGAGGTTCGCCACCACCGTGCCGTCGGGGAGTTCCTCGACGCTCTCCACGCCTTCATTCATGCGCAGGGTGACGCGGTTGTCGCGCAGGTGGTAGCTGAGCGCTTCAATGATTTCCTGATCGGCAAATTCCAGCAGGCGCGGACGACGTTCGATGAGCGTGACGCGAACGCCGAGCGCGGCGAACATGCAGGTGTACTCCACGCCGATGACGCCGCCGCCGACTACGAGC
>CAIZGA010000433.1 GCA_903932385.1 uncultured Acidobacteriota bacterium | reverse complement strand
GCAGAGTTTCCGTCGTCACAGCACGGCCATATTCAATACGCGAAGCAAGGCAGGCTGATGCCGGCTTGTTCCAGATTTCCAGTCCCGCCTGCTGCGCCAGTTCGCGAACGTCGTTCTTTGTCAGTTCGGCCAGCACCAGCGGTGCAACTACATTGTGTTCGTTTGCGGCACGGCCACCGGGGCGGTGGTCGCCACGGTCATCCAGATTCATGCCATAGGCAACATGTGTAAATCCCAACTCAACTCGCACGGCTTCCATCTGCTGGAATAATTCATCCTTGCAGAAGTAGCAACGTTGCGCATCATTCTTTGTGTAATTTGAGTTTTCCAGTTCGCGCGTCTGCAGAATCTTCAGCGGGATGCCGTGCTTCTCCGCAAAGGCAATTGCAGCAGCCAGTTCTGCACGCGGCAATGACGGCGAGTCCGCAATGACCGCCAGCATTTTTTCACCAAGAATTTTGTGCGCGGCATAGGCGAGAAACGCAGAGTCTGCCCCGCCGGAATACGCAACCAGCAGGCTGCCGAAATCCTGAATTTTCGAGTTGAGCCGTGCCAACTTCTCGTGCGACTGCATAGTCTTCATAGTATCGCAGCGGCTAGTAGCGGCGTAGCGCTTCGCAGGCCTGGTCAAGAGCATCCGGCTTTTTGCCAAAGCAGAAGCGCAGCAGATTTTCCCCGCCGCCTTTGGCAAAAAATGCCGTGCCGGCCACTGCGGCCACGCCGGTTGCTGCCAGCAGCTTACGCGCTTTTTCGCTGGCGGTCTTGCCGGGCACGCGTGATACATCCGCCAACACGTAGTAGGCTCCCTGCGGAATCGACGGCGTCATGCCGGCATCGGTCAGAGCTGCGCAAATCTGGTCGCGCTTCTGCTGGTATTCGGTAGAAAGCGATGCGTAGAAATTTTCCGGCAGGTCCACCAGACCGGAAACGACGCCGTACTGCAATGGGCCGGGGCTGCAGACATACACCAGATCATTAAAGTATCCGATGGTCGGTATCCACTGGCTGCTGGCGGTGAGATAGCCGACACGCCAACCGGTGATGCTGAATGTTTTCGACAAACCAGAGATAGTGATGGTGCGCTCCGCCATGCCGGGCAGCGTTGCCATAGTCACGTGGCGGCGATTATCAAAGAGAAAATACTCGTAAATCTCATCGCTGAAGACGAATAAATCAAATTCAAGCGCTACATCTGCAATCGCCTGCATCTCTTCCAGCGAATAGACTTTTCCGGATGGATTTGACGGCGAATTCACGATGATAGCGCGGGTTTTCGGCGTGATGGCAGCGCGCAGAGCATCCACATCCAGTTTCCAGTCCGGCGCAGTCAGCGTCACAATTACCGGCACGGCCCGCATGGAAAGCAGCGTGTTGGAGTGGTAGCCATAATACGGCTCAAAGAGAATCACTTCATCGCCCGGATTCAGCAGAGCGAGTCCAGCGGCATACAACGCGCCGGTAGCTCCGGTGGATACGATGATTTCAGTATCGGGGTCAACTTGCAGGCCGTTGTAGCTTGCCATTTTTTTCGCGATGGCCTGCCGCAGCGGCGCAATGCCATCCTGCCGCGTGTAGGTATTGCGGCCGTCGCGGATGGCCTGAATCGCTGTATCGGCAACAATGCCGGGCATGTCGGTATCGCAGACACCCTGCGCCATGTTGATGCCGCCCACCCGCTCACACTCCACGGACATGGCACGGATCTCGGACTGAATCATCAGAGGGGCAATCTGGCTGAGGCGTCGTTGGCTGGTGGCAGTTGTCATAATCTCTCGTTCTAAAGAGCTTACCCGGCATACCGGGTTGCCGACAACCATCCGGCGGAAGCTTTCCTTGCACCTGCTGCATCTAAAACAGTTAACAGATGGAAAAAAATTCGATATAACTATAGATGTTCCATAATTTCCAATGAGGCAGTTCTGCTCCAACAACCGCCTCGACCCGACATAGAAGTCCTACAGGCGGAAGCAGTTGCAGTAGGAGTGTCCCCAAAATGGAGCTTATGGACTGGAGCCGGCCCGGAAAGGACCGGCGAGAAGGTTGCCATGCAAACATCGGATTTCAGTCTCCGCATTCCCGAGGCCCAGGGCCTGTACCATCCACGCCACGAGCATGATGCCTGCGGTATGGGGCTGGTTGCCAGCATCAAGGGTGAGCGTAGCCACGACATCATCCTGAAGGGTCTGGAAGTTCTTATCCGCCTGACCCATCGCGGCGCAGCGGGCTGTGACCCGGAAACTGGCGACGGCGCCGGCATCCTGATTCAGGTGCCGCACCTGTACTTCCTGCGCGAGTGTCGCACTCTCGGCATCCACCTGCCGGAGGCCGGTGCCTATGGCGTTGCCATGGTATTTCTTCCCGTGGATAAGCAGGACCGCCTGCAGTGCGAAGGCATTTTTGAGCGCATTGCCCGCGAAGAGGGTCTGACCGTACTCGGCTGGCGCGACACACCCATCAATGGCAACGCTGTGGGTCGTCAGGCGCGTGCATCGCAGCCGTACATTGAGCAGTTGTTTGTCGGTCGCCCCGAGGGGCTGGACGAGGACGCGTTTGAGCGCCTGCTGTACAAGGTCCGTCGCCGCACAGAAAAAGAAATTCTGGCATCAGAGATTGAAGGCAAGGACGATTTCTACGTTCCATCCTTCTCCTGCCGCACCATCATCTACAAGGGCCTGATGCTGGCCCCGCAGATTGAACGCTTCTACTATGAACTGGCCGATCCGCTAGTTCAGAGCGCGCTCTGTCTGGTTCACCAGCGTTTCTCCACCAATACGTTTCCCAGCTGGAAGCTGGCGCACCCTTACCGCTACGTGGCGCACAACGGCGAAATCAATACCATCCGCGGCAACATCAGCTGGATGAATGCTCGCCAGTCTGTCTACGGTAGCCCGCTCTTTGGTGATGAGATCCAGAAACTCTTCCCGGTCATCACGCCGGGCGGCAGCGATTCTTCCTCGCTCGACAATGCGGTTGAGTTCCTGCACATGTCCGGCCGTTCCCTGCCTCACGTCATGGCCATGCTGATTCCCGAAGCCTGGGCCGGCAATCCTGACATGGACGATGAGAAGCGCGCCTTCTACGAGTACCACGCATCGCTGATGGAGCCGTGGGATGGCCCCGCCGCCATTGCCTTCACCGACGGCCGCGTCGTCGGCGCAACCCTGGACCGCAACGGTCTGCGTCCGGGCCGCTACATCATCACCAAGGATGATCTGGTTGTTCTAGCGTCTGAAGCCGGCGTTCTCGACGTGCATGCCGATAACGTGCGCAAGAAAGGCCGCCTGCAGCCGGGTCGCATGTTCCTTGTCGATACTGTGCAGCAGCGCATCATCTCCGATACTGAAATCAAAAAAGATTTGGCCAGCCGTCAGCCCTATGGCGAATGGCTGAAGCAGCAGCAGGTGACTCTGGATCATTTGCCGGAGCCTGCGCGCCTGATTACATCCAATCCGGAAACGCTGCTGCGTCGTCAGCGCGCCTTCGGATACAGCGAAGAAGATCTGAAGATTCTGCTGGGACCCATGGGCGCAGCCGGCGAAGAACCAATCGGGTCGATGGGCGTGGATACGCCGCTGGCCTGCCTGTCAGACCGTCCGCAGCCGCTGTTCAATTATTTCAAGCAGCTCTTTGCGCAGGTCACCAATCCGCCGATTGATCCCATCCGCGAAGACATGGTGATGTCGCTCATCAGCTACCTGGGTACCGAGCGCAACATTCTGGAAGAGCAGCCTGAGAATTGCCACACGCTCAAGCTGCCGTATCCAATTCTGACCAATCGCGATCTGGAGAAGCTGCGTCGCGTTTCTTCCGGCGACCTGCTGGCCAACACGCTGCCGACACTCTACCGCGCCGAAGATGGCGAGGAGGGCCTGAAGCGCGGGCTGGATGAACTGAGCGCGCGCGCATCGCTGGCTGTTGATTCCGGCTATACCGTGCTGATTCTTTCTGACCGTGGCGTGGATGCAACTTCCGCACCGATGCCGAGCCTGCTGGCGATGGCTGCTGTGCACAATCGCCTGGTGAAGGAACAGAAGCGCACCCAGGTTGCGTTGATTATCGAAAGCGGCGAACCGCGCGAAGTGATGCACTTTGCCCTGCTCATCGGCTACGGTGCCAGCGCCATCAATCCTTACCTGGCCTTTGAGACGCTGCACGACATGAAGGACCGCGGTCTGCTGCCGGAAAACGTCACCGCAGCGTATGCCGAACGCAACTTCATCAAGGCCATCAACAAGGGCCTGCTGAAAACATTTTCGAAGATGGGCATCAGCACGCTGCAGAGCTACCGCGGCGCGCAGGTGTTTGAAGCGGTCGGTCTGAACCAGAACCTGATTGACACATACTTCTCCGGCACCGCATCACGCATTGAAGGTGTCGGCCTCGACGTGCTGGCGCGTGAAGCACAGATGAAGCACAACTTCGCCTTCCAGCCTCTGACCGAATCGGAAACCGAACTCGTTGTCGGCGGCATGTACCAGTACCGCATGGGCGGCGAGTATCACCTGCTGAATCCGCAGACCATTAGCAAGCTGCAGCATGCTGTACGGCAGAACAACCCCACCACGTTCAAGGAATACACCGATATGGTGGACGAGCAGAGCCGCAATCTGTGCACGTTGCGCGGCCTGATGAAGTTGAAATATTCCGAGAAGCCGATTCCTCTGGAAGAAGTCGAGCCAGCGAAGGAAATCGTAAAACGCTTTACTACCGGCGCCATGAGCTTCGGTTCCATCAGCAAAGAAGCGCATGAGACGCTGGCGATTGCGATGAACCGCATCGGCGGCATGTCGAACACCGGCGAAGGCGGCGAAAGCGAAGACCGATTCAAGCGCGATGAAAACGGTGATCTGCGCCGCAGTGCAGTGAAGCAGATTGCCAGCGGTCGCTTTGGCGTCACAACAAACTACCTCATCAACGCCGATGAGATTCAGATCAAGATGGCGCAGGGTGCCAAGCCCGGCGAAGGCGGCCAGTTGCCCGGCCACAAGGTGGATGACATTATCGCGAAGCTGCGATATTCCATCCCCGGCGTGGGTTTGATTTCTCCGCCGCCGCACCATGACATTTACTCCATTGAAGATCTTGCGCAGCTCATCTTCGACTTGAAAAATGTAAACCCCAAGGCACGCATCGCCGTGAAGCTGGTTTCTGAAGCCGGCGTTGGCACGGTGGCCGCTGGCGTTTCCAAGGCACATGCCGATGTCGTACTCATCTCCGGCGACAACGGCGGCACTGGAGCATCACCGCTCAGTTCCATCAAACACGCCGGCCTGCCGTGGGAACTCGGCCTGGCAGAGACACAGCAGGTACTTCTGCTGAATGATCTGCGCAGCCGCATCAAGGTGCAGACCGACGGCAAGCTGCAAACCGGCCGCGACGTTGTCATCGCCGCACTGTTGGGTGCAGAGGAATTCGGCTTTGCCACCACACCGCTCATCACCATGGGCTGCAT
>CAIZGA010000432.1 GCA_903932385.1 uncultured Acidobacteriota bacterium | reverse complement strand
TGCCGGTCTGCGCGACTTGATCAATCAGTATCCGAAAGATTCGCGCTATCAGGTGGTGTTGGGAACCATCCTGACCTACAGCCCCAAGACGCGTGCTGAAGGCCGCGAATATCTGGAACGCCATCCCAGTGATCCCGATGCAATGCGAGCCTTGCGTAACTCGCTGCTGTGGGATGCGGCGAACCCGAACATGGCACCGGTAATCCGTGCGTATCTGAAGACGCACAATGATCCTGAACTACTGGCGCGCATGAATGATGCGTTGCGTCACTCGGGGCCTACTGGAGGCTATACTCCAACTCCTGAAGAACTGGCACGACGCGCACAGAATGCTGAAGAAGCCGCTGCCTACAATGCTTTGAATGCGCGACGGTTGGATGATGCAGAGGCCCGCTTCCAGGCAATGCTGGCCAAGCAGTCAAATAATCCGCGGGCACTGGCAGGCATGGGTTATGTACGCATGAACCAGGGCAACTTCGGCGGAGCCATTAGCTATCTGGAACAGGCGCAACAGAATGGCGCGCGTGATGCGAACCTGAACAGCGCTTTAGCAACTTCGCGTTTCTGGTACACGATGGGCGATGCTTCCGCCGCATTGAATGAAAATGATGTGCCAACGGCAGAGGCGAAATATAGTCAGGCGCTGCAGATGCGGCCGAATAGTCCTGAAGCGATGGAAGGGCTGGCCGGCACGTACATGAAGGCGCAAAGCCCGAATGCCGCGATACCTCTCTTCAGCAGCGAATTGAAATTGCGCCCGACTTCATTAATTGCGTGGCGCGGATTGTTTGAAGCGCAGTATCAGGCCGGTCATCCTGAACAAGCCCTGGAAACCGAGAAGCGAATTCCTACTGGCGTTCGCGCGCAGTTGAAGCATGACCCCGACTTTATTCGCACGCTGGCCTCGGCTTATTCCGCCGTGGGTCGTGATGCAGATGCACAGCGCGTCTTGAAGGAAGCGCTTGATATGCCGTTCCCGCAGGATGGCCGCGGTCTACATGTGGACACGCTGGTGCAATATGCGGAACTGCTGATGACGGGAAATCGTCCTGCGCAGGCGGCTGGCTTATTTCGTCAGGCTTTAAGCGAAGACCCGACCAGCGTGAATGCGTGGCAGGGGCTGATTCGTGCCGAGCATGCGTCGAACAATGATGCGCAAGCCATTCAGGCGCTTGAGAGCATGGACCAGATGACGTATGACGTTGCGTTGAAAGACACCGGTTTTCTGACCGTGGTCGCATCTGTCTATCAGTCACAGAACCAGTTGGAAGTCGCTCAGCATTACCTGGAGCAGGCGTACTCACAGCAGACGCAGGCAGGTCAGAAAGTTCCTGCAGGATTGCAGTTGCAGTTGGCGTCGGTCTACATGTTGCGGAACGATCCGCAGCGCGCGTATGCACTGTATCGTCAGGTGTTGCTGGAAAATCCGAATAACACGGATGCGTGGAAGGGAATGCTGGCCACACTGCACCAGACCGAACATGATCGAGAAGCGCTGGCGCAGATTCTGGTAATACCGAAAAACACGCGGCTGAAACTGGAAGCGGATGTAGATTATCTGCAAACGGTTGGGGCCATCTATAACGCCTTGGGCGACTCGCGCGAGGCGATTGTTTTTTTGAACCGTGTGCAGCAGCACTATGCGGCACAGCATGTGGCCACGCCTCCGGATGTAGAAATTCAAAATGTCTGGCTGCTATATAACTCCAACAATGATCAGGCGCTTTATGCCGAGCTGATGATACTTGGAGCGCGGCCGGACCTGAGTCTGGACCAGCGGCGCACGGTGCAGACCATATGGGCCTCATATGCTGTGCGACGCGCGAACCAGGCAGAGGCGGCAGGGAATACACATCTCGCATTGCAGATTCTGAATTCTGCAGCGCATGCTTTCCCGGACAACCCGGCAGTTTCAAAAGCGCTGGCAGGCGGATACATTCGTGCCGGCATGCCGAAGCAGGCACTCATCATCTACAAGACGGAAGATATGAGCGCGGCCACGGCGGCGGATTACAAAGCAGCCATTGGCGCGGCACTCGCAGCCTCTGATTACAAGACGGCCGAAAACTGGCTGCGTTACGCGCTGGCGGAATATCCGAATGATGCGCAGATTTCGAATCTCGGCGCTCAGTTTGAATTGGCCAAAGGCAATCCCACACGTGCGGTGGATTACTACAACCATGCGCTGAAGAGCCTGCCGCCGCCTGATCCTGCAGAAGAGTTGAGCGATGCGTTGAATACGCCGGTCGCACCGGTACCGACAACTCCACGTGCGGCCACGCCGGATTTGGCGACGCTGCTGAAGCCGAATCAGCAGCCGGTGATTGCCGTGGAAATGGCGCCGCAGGATTCGCGCCCGTATCTGCCGAGCTATGTGAACCAGTACGGCACGCCGCCAGTACAGTTCAACACGCAGACACCCGTTTATGGCAGCGCCGGTACGGCTCCGCAACAGACTTTGGTCGTGACTCCGGATGATGCTGCAACGACGAGTGCGGCAACGGTTCCTCTGCGTGACTATGTGCCGCAGACCAGCATTAGCCCGCTGCAGCAAAATCCGTATCAGCCGACATACACGGCACCTGCCCCTACGAGGCAGAGTGCAACACCTGCGTACTCATCGCCGTCTCCGACATACCCTGCACCGGCACAGAGCTACTCCACGGCGCAGCCATATTCGCAGCAGAACAACACGCCCTATAACGCGCCGCTACCATCGTACACGCCGAGCACGCCGACCTATTCCAGCCCGGTTGCGCCTGCATATACAACTCCGCAGACGCCAACATATGTACTGCCTCAGGCGACAACGCCAACTTATTCTTCGCCGACAACGCCGAATTATTCGACCCCCGCGGCACCAACGTATTCAGTTCCTTCCGCGCCGACTTTCGTGACTCCGCAGGCCCCGTCGACGACGCTGCCAGCGTCTCCGTACAGCACGCCTGCTGCTACCCCGTACAACAATTCACCTTCGATTCCCGTGCCCAGCACAGAGCCGGACGCAACTCCGGGCAATGTACCCGCGCCTGTGGAAGTGAATCCAACTCATGGACGCTATGTGGCGCCTGAGTTGGATGAGCGGATGCACATTGCGGCAGCAACCCAGGCTGCACTGGCGAAATATCAGCCAGTCATTCCAGAGATTCCCGCGACAACGGTAACTCAAAGCCCGACGACACAGGCCGTTAACAGAAATCCGCAACTACAGAACAGCACGCCTTCGCAGAATAATTACGTCATCTACACACCGCAGATTGACGCAAGCAATCAGCCGGATCGGTCGATTACAACTCTGCCTCTGATTACGACGACGCCAGTCAGCACGGAAAATACTCCGCAGGAAGCCGATGTGTTGCCACGGTATGTACCGAATGCTCCAGGGAATCCGGCCGGGAATGTACATCCAGACATCGCTGCGCTGCGCGACCGTGCTATTCGCGATGCACAAAGCTTGCCGCCGGGTGATGCTCCAAATACGACCAGCGGCGTGAGTACTCTGCCACAGAGCGATCTGCATGCCGTTCAGTATCAGGGACAGCAGGGAACCAGCCAGATTGCACAGACGGCTTCCTCCACGGATGGATTCGAGCAGCAGTATCCGCGACCAGCCAGTAGCGGAACGACGACTACAACGCGTAAGAAAACGACACGCACGACCAAACCGGTAACCATACCGCCGGCATCGACACCGGCTACACAGTCAACCACTCCGCTGACGTATCCCTATCCAGCGCAACAGGCGCCACCGTATGCAGGCACGGTCATCAACAACACGCCTTACCCGCTGCCGCCCGGGCCAAGCGACCAGGACCTGATTACGCGCAGTGTGCCACCGTTGCGCGGGCAGTATTACACATACTCCATCGCGCCCACGGTGCAGATGACCGAGCGTGAGCAGACCGAGAGTGATTTGAATCGCCTGCAGTCGCTGTACAGCGGCTGGATTGGCGGTTCGGGAATTGCGCGCTACCGTAGTGGATCACCGGGCTTCGATCGCCTGGTGGATCTGGAAGCTCCGTTCGAAGCAACAGCAGTGCTGGGCAAGACGATGCGCTTCAGCATCATTCCCAAGCCAGTCTTTCTAAACTCCGGCGTGATTGACCCGACGACGATTCCATCCAGCTGTGCACAGACAACCGCCTCTGCTGCTGCTGGCGGAACCATTACCTGCACGGCCTACCTCGGTACATTTCCGGTGAATGTGGATACGACAGTGATCCCGGCGCAGCAGCTGGCCAATGGTGTTGCCGGCGAAGCACAGCTTGCTACACAGAACTTCGGCGTAGCCCTGGGTTATACGCCGTATGAGTTTCTAATCTCAAATATTACCGGCCGTTTCCGCTGGAAGATTCTCGGCGGACCGATCACTCTCTACGGCAATCGCGATGCGGTGAAGGATTCGCAGCTCTCTTATGCGGGTTTGCGTGATCCCGGATCTGCGACCTCGGTCTACGGTGGCAATATTTGGGGCGGCGTTGTACAGACCACGGGCGGCGCGCGTGCAGATTTCGGCAACGAACGCAGTGGTCTCTATGTGGGATTGGA
>CAIZGA010000431.1 GCA_903932385.1 uncultured Acidobacteriota bacterium | reverse complement strand
GCTGCCAAGCCTGCCGCAGCCAAACCGGCAGCCGCAAAGTAAATTTCAGCGGAAACAAATGTAATGTGATGGCCCCGAAGCACAGCCCAGTGCATCGGGGCCATTTGCTTTGCGTACGCAGAATCAAATCCATAGCTGATATGGGACAATGGCACATCTGGAAAATACCCCGGAAAGTACTCCATGCAATTTACTGATGGGAGCCTCTGTGATGATGTTGACCCTGCGATTCCACGCGCGCCGGATTCTGCGGCAGTGCATTCCACTCGTGATACTCGCAACAGGAATGGCCACTGCCAAGGCGCAATCGGCTTCCTTCACGATTGAACAGGCATTGAGTGCTCCGTATACGTCTTCGCTGACCGCAGCCCCGTCCAAGGGCCGCTTCGCATGGGTGGGAGACGCAAATGGCCGCCGTAATATCTGGGTTGCAGACCCGGCGGGCAGCGGCTACACATCGCACGCCATCACACACTACAGCGAAGACGATGGCCAGATGCTGACGGCACTCACGTGGACGCCCGATGCCGAGAGCATTCTCTACGTACGCGGCAGCGCAGCACAGGGAGAATCGCATCCGGTGCCGAATCCCGAGTGGGCACCGCTGGGCGCGAAGCAGCAGATATGGATGGTCTCGCTGGCAGGCAGCGAACCTACACTGTTGGCCGAAGGCAGTGGGCCATCGCTATCGCCGGATGGCAAGTCACTCGCTTATGTTGCGCATGGCCAGGTCTATCTGCTGAAGCTGGATGAGGAGAAGCCCAAGTCGCGGCAATTGTTGCAGACACGCGGCTCGGCTGGCGGCATTCTCTGGTCGCCTAATGGAAAAAACATTGCGTTCGTCAGCAATCGCGGGGATCACAGCTTTATCGCGGTCTATAACTTTGCAGCCAACGCCATCAATTATCTTGATCCTTCCACTGACAAAGACGTTAATCCCACATGGTCGCCGGATTCTACACATATAGTTTTTGTGCGTACACCAGTGGACAAATCATCGCTATTCTTTGGCCCGCATCATGAAGGCACGCCGTGGTCGATTCGTGTTGCTGATGTTGTCTCCGGCGCTGGTCATGAAATTTTCCATGCGAGCGAAGGTTCGGGCAGTGTCTTCCATGAAGTTGCCGTCTCGCAGCAGCTCTACTGGACCATCGACGATAAGATTATTTTTCCGTGGGAGGGAGATGGATTTCTGCATCTATATTCCCTGCCTGTTAGCGGCGGTAAAGCAACTGTGCTGACACCGGGTAAATTTGAAGTCGAGCATGTTGCTTTCAGCCACGACCGCAAGCGGGTTGTGTTTGATTCAGACCAGCATGACACCGACCCGCTCGATTTCGATCGCCGGCACATCTGGGAGTTAAACTTCCCTGCCAACGGCGCGCCGAAAGCCATCACATCCGGCGACGGCATTGAGACACAGCCGGTCATCGCCAGCGACAACGCAACCGTGGCGGTGCTGCGCTCTGATGCGCGTCTGCCGATTCGCGCGGCAGTCATCACCGGCAAGAAGATTGTTGACCTCGCACCGCAGGCGATTCCGTCAGACTTTCCCTCGGCGCAGTTTGTTGTGCCGCAGCAGGTCTTTGTCACCGCGGCAGATGGTTTGCAGATACATGCGCAACTCTTTCTGCCGAAAAATATGAAGCCCGGCGAACGTCATCCTGCAATGGTGTTTTTCCACGGCGGATCCATGCGGCAGATGCTGCTGGGCTGGCACTACATGGACTATTACACCCACGCCTACGCCCTCAATCAGTACCTGGCGGCGAAGGGCTATGTGGTGGCCAGCGTCGATTACCGCCTGTCGGGCGAGGCGCGGTTTCCCGCCGCGCTGCAGGATGTCAAAAGCGCGATCAGCTGGCTG
>CAIZGA010000430.1 GCA_903932385.1 uncultured Acidobacteriota bacterium | reverse complement strand
GGAGAAATTCGGCACCAAGGCCGAAGTGAAAAACGTAAACAGTTTCCGCTATATTCGCGAGGCGTTGATTTATGAAATCCAGCGCCAGGTGGAGATTGTGGAAGGCGGCGGCCGTGTGGTGCAGGAAACGCGCCTCTACAATTCCGCCGAGGGCAAGACCTATTCCATGCGCTCCAAGGAACAAGCGCATGACTACCGCTACTTCCCCGAGCCGGACCTGCAGCCGCTGATTGTGAACACGGCGTGGCGCGAACGCATTGCGGCAACGCTGCCAGAACTGCCCGAAGCGCGCCGCAAACGCATGACCGCAGAGTATGACCTGAGCGAGCAGGACGCGATGACGCTTACCGCAACGCGTGCCTTTGCCGACCAGTTTGAATCGGCGGCACGCGCGGCAAAAAATCCCAAGCGCGTTGTCTCGTTGATTACCAGCGAGCTCACCGGTCGCTTGAATGCTGCCGAGTTGACGCTCGAATCATCGCCGGTTTCGATGAAGGGCATCGCCATGGCGGCGGACCTGGCTGAGAGCGGCGAACTCTCCAGCAAGATGTTGAAGCAGTTGCTCGATGTTTGCTTTGAGAAGAGCGAGGACTTCCCCGCGGTTTACGAACGCGAGAAGCCGCAGCAGATTTCTGACCCCGCAGCGATTGAAAAAATGATTGATGAAATCATCGCCGCGAACCCCAAGCAGGTGGAGCAGTACCGCGCCGGCAAGAAAACGGTGGCTGCGTTCTTTGTCGGCCAGGTGATGCGAATCTCCAAAGGCCAGGCGAACCCGGGCCTGCTGAACGAACTCGTCACCAAGAAGCTCGACGGCTAAGCAAAATTATTGCAGCGATTGCAGGATGTACCGTGTTACTTGCGCGGCCTGCATTTCGCTGCCCTGCGCGTTGTAGTGGACGTCATCGCTGTGCAGGTCATTGTGCGGCACCATCAACGCGTGAAGATTGTTGGTTGGGATCTGCTGCTCATCAATAAAAATTTGCGCAATCGCATTCCGTGCGTTGATACGCGCGTTGGAGGCGCCACCGGCCTTATCGGCACGCACCGGCGTGATGGTGGCCCAGACAAGTTTTGCCTTGGGCGCGCCGCTGTGCAGGGCTTTCAACATCGCCGGAAATCCCGCGCGGAACTGGTCTTCGCTGTAGCCCCAGCCATGCATGCCGTTGTTGAAGTGCACGACGGCATACTTCACCGGCAGCATGGCGAAGTAATCGCGCAGTTGTCCGGGCAGGCGCGGGTCGCCGACAGAAACCGATGTGGCAAAGAGATAGCAGTTCGCCTTGCCGGTCAGTTGCTTTGCCGTCTCCGCATAATAAGCGCGAGTAATGGAGTCGCCGACCAGAAGAACATTCGGCAGCGCGGCGTCAATTTTCTCCGGTGCCTGAGCCCAGGTCCATTCAATCGGCTCGGTTACCGGATAAGTTTGCGCCGAAACACACAGCGAGGCTGTGAGCAGATATGCGGCAATCGCCAACGAAAGCAGAAAAAGTTTTTTCATGAATTTTTGCTCAACGCGCGATGGCCGATATCGCGGCGGAAATACATTCCGTCAAAGTGAATTTTTTCGAGTGCCGCATACGCCTTGCCCAACGCTGTCTGTAAATCGTCGCCGGTAGCGCTCACGGCCAGCACGCGCCCGCCGGAGGTCACCAGCTTGCCGCGCTTCAACGCCGTGCCGGCATGGAAGACCGCAACGTCTTTCGCTGTCTCCTCCAGACCGATGATGGCATCGCCGGTTTTGTATTCGCCCGGATAGCCCGCACTGGCCGCAACCACGCAAGCGCTCGCCCCCGGCTTCCAGCGCAACTCCAGCGAATCCAGCTTGCCGTCGACTGCCGCTTCCAGCACGGTCAGCAGACTGGTTTCCAGCCGCGGCAAAATGGCCTGCGTTTCCGGATCGCCAAATCGCGCGTTGTATTCCAGCACCATCGGTCCGCGCGCAGTCATCATCAGGCCGCAATACAGCACGCCGGTAAACGGCATCTCTTCGGCGCTCATTCCGTCCAGCGTCGGCTGCACCACATGCGTCATCAGCCATTCAGTCATGTGGCTGTCCAGCAGCGAGTCCAGCGAGTATGCACCCATGCCGCCGGTGTTCAGACCGGTGTCGCCTTCGCCGATGCGTTTGTGGTCCTGCGCAGGTGCCAGCGGCAGTCCATGCTTGCCATCGCAAAGCACGAGGAAGCTGATTTCTTCGCCTTCCAGAAATTCCTCCAGCACAATGCGAGTCTCTGCCACACCCAGGAGTTTGCCGCTGAACAAGCCTTCTGCGGCGGCCAGCACTTCATCGCGCGTCTTGCAGATGAGCACGCCTTTGCCGGCGGCAAGACCATCGGCCTTCACCACCATCGGTACGTGGAAAAGCGGCAGCGATGCGTGAACCTCATCCAGACTGGTGCAGACTGCGTAGTGCGCCGTGGGAATGCGCCAACGCTGCATGAATTCTTTGGCAAAGCCCTTGCTGGTTTCCAGTTGTGCTGCTGCCTGCGTCGGGCCAAAGACTTTCAACCCACGGCGTTGCATTTCATCCACCAGGCCAAGCGAGAGCGGAAGCTCCGGGCCGATGATGGTCAGGTCCGGCTGCTGCTCGGCAACCACACGAATCAAATCACCCAGGTCTTTTACATTCACAGGAACACAGGTGGCCGTCTGTGCAATGCCGCCGTTGCCGGGCGCACAGACCACCTCGCATTTACGACGGCCGCGCTGCAGCGCCCATACAATCGCATGTTCTCTGCCGCCGCCGCCAATCACCAGCACCTTCGTCACAATCATTGCTCCCTGCCGCAGGTGGGGAGGAAAAACCTGCGCATCCTTGAGGCTAGGCAAGCAGGGCGGGTGAAGTCAAACAGATATGGCGGGTTGTGACTCCCGTCACGTATTATGCGTGCTTACACAAGACTTACGCTGCGGCGACGCTATCACTGATAGCGTCAATAAATATGCGAATTTTGTAGCAGCAGGAAGGGCAAAGTCAGGGCCATGCAAATTTCTATTCCACAGGAAAATTCCACACCATCAACAACTCAAAAGTCCACGTTGCCGATTATTATTCAAGGCGGCATGGGCGCGGGCGTCTCCAGTTGGCAGTTGGCCAATGCTGTCTCCCGCACCGGCCAGTTGGGCGTGGTCTCCGGCACGGCGCTGGATGAGATTCTCTCGCGGCGGCTGCAGATGGGCGATCCCGGCGGACACATGCGTCGCGCTCTCGATGCATTTCCGATTCCTGCGATGGCCGAGCGTGTCCGCAACAAGTACTTTATTGAAGGCGGCAAGGACGAGCGTGCGCCGTTCCTCGTCAACCCTTCTCTGGTTAAAGACAATCCGCCGGCGTTGGTGGAACTGTGCATCGTGGCGAATTTTGTTGAGGTATGGCTGGCTCGTGAAGGCCACAACAATCCTGTTGGCATCAACTATCTGGAAAAGATTCAGATGGCGCATCTGCCCTGCATCTACGGCGCCATGCTGGCGGGCGTGGAATATGTGTTGATGGGCGCGGGAATTCCGTTGAAGATTCCCGGCGTTCTGGACAAGCTGGCGCTGAATGAACCGGTGGAGTATGAACTTCACATCATTGGCGCGCAGCCCGGCGACGACAACATGATGCGCTTCAATCCCCGTGAATATGTTGGCGAGTCGATGCCGCCACTCACGCGGCCAAAATTTCTCGCGATTATTTCGTCCAACACACTGGCCGTCACCATGCTGAAGCGCGCCA
Source organism: uncultured Acidobacteriota bacterium (assembly GCA_903932385.1). Lineage (GTDB taxonomy): Bacteria > Acidobacteriota > Terriglobia > Terriglobales > Acidobacteriaceae > CAIZGA01. Next base: position 1,130 of record CAIZGA010000430.1, on the reverse strand, counting down.
ATGGCAAAGTGGATGGATTGATTGTCGAGATGCAGACGGCCGGCGGACACAACGCACCGCCACGCGGCAAGATGCAACTTTCAGAGCGCGGCGAACCGATTTACGGCGAACGCGATACGGTAGACCTGGTGAAGATGGCCGAGCTTGGCGCGCCGTTCTGGCTGGCCGGCGGCTATGGTCATCCTGATAAAGTTCGCGAAGCGCTGGAGGTTGGTGCCGCCGGCGTTCAGGTGGGCACGGCCTTCGCATTCGCAGACGAGTCTGGCTTGCGTCTGGACTACAAGCAGCGGCTGATGCAAAAAGCCATCGCTGGCGAAGCGGATGTCTTCACGGATCCGCTGGCATCGCCCACAGGATTTCCCTTCAAAGTGGCATTGCTGGAAGGCACGGCGTCGGATGCAAAAGTTATATCCGCGCGACCACGCATCTGCGACCTTGGATATCTTCGCGAAGCCTATCGCACGCCGGAAGGCACAGTTGGATATCGCTGTGCTTCAGAACCGGTGACGCTCTATGTATCCAAAGGCGGTACGGCAGAAGATGCCCAGGGGCGCAAGTGCGTCTGCAACGGCTTGCTTGCAAACATCGGTCTGCAGCAACACCGCAACGGCGGTCGTGAAGAGCAGGGCCTGATTACCGCCGGCGATGATCTGACAACCGTTCCGGATTTTCTACCGCCGGGTGCCACGCATTACAGTGCGGAGGATGTAATCTCTGCCCTGATGGCGCATGTTGAGGTCGCGGTTTAATCGCGGCAGTTTTTAGTTAACCATGGTGAAATGAATTTATTAAGATAGTTGAATCTATTCCTGAAACGTGAGATTGTAAGTACAGTGCCGTAGCCCCGCTCTCGGCGCCTTCAATCTATGGCAGGAATCGATACAACAGAGCCGAGTAAAGCTGCGCCAGCGCGCAGCTTTGCCTTGCGTCGTGGCCAGCTCTGGTACTACTTCGGCCCGGCCTTCGTGGCCAGCATCGCCTATATCGATCCAGGAAATTTTGCCACCAACATCGATGGCGGCACACGCTTCGGCTACAAACTGCTCTGGGTGTTGCTGTGGTCCAACGCCATGGCCATTCTGGTGCAGTACCTCTCGGCAAAACTTGGCATCGTCACCGGCCGCACGCTG
>CAIZGA010000429.1 GCA_903932385.1 uncultured Acidobacteriota bacterium | reverse complement strand
TCGAGCAGGTAGGTGCCGTCGGTGCAGACGGTGAGGTCGAAGTCGCCGAGCGAGTGGCGGGCGCGGACGAGATCTGCGTCAGTGGGGCGCGCGGCTGGGTGCGGAGACATGGAGAAAGTTTACTGGAAATGCTGAATGCTTAACGCCGATGAACACCGATAACACTGATAGGCAAAAAAACGAATACGGAGAAGAGCGGAGGATGGGGCGGCACAACCTCTTGGGGCGGGAGGCATCTAACTGGGCTGAGGGTTAATTATTTATGGATAAGGCACGGGTAACTGGAAAGATGGATGAGATTGCAGGCAAGACCAAGCAGAAGCTGGGCCATGTAACGAGGAACACGCGGCTGGAAGCGGAAGGCACGGTGCAACTGCTGAAGGGGAAAATTGAATCGGCAGTGGGCGAGATTAAGGACGCGGTGCACGATGCGAATGTTGAGGCGCGCGGCCGGAGCGGCACGCAGAAGAAACGGTATGTAAAGGACTAGAGTTTCGCCGGATATACGGCAGAGGCACTCCGCGTGAATGCTTCACATCTTGAAAGAGATGTGGGGTGTTGCGCGGAGTATTTTTTTGACTAACGGCAGCAGGGTTTGCAGGCGGAGCCGCGGCGGTTCCACGGAAGCAGCGCGAGGAGGCTGGCCATGCCGCAGAAGTTGGTGATGCCGGCGAAGATGAGTCCGCAGCCGATGAAGCCGGCGAGATAGAACCAGTTGCGATTCACGAGGAAGCCGAGCAGGACGCCGAGGAAGGCGAGGCTGCCGGCGCCGAGGCGGACCTGGCGTTCGAGCGACCAGCGGGTGCGGGTGGAAGAGACGAGGGGGAGACCGGCCTGCTGCCACGCGTCTGTACCGCCGGCGAGGATGGAGATTTCTCCGGCGCGACCGGAAAGGATTTTGCGCGTGAGATCGGCGCGGGTGCCGACCTGACAGACGAGCACGGTGGGGCGGGCGGGTGTGATGTCGCTGAGGCGATGCTCGATTTCATCCATAGGAATGTTGATGGCGGTGGGGATGTGGCCGGCGGCGAATTCGCTGGCGGAGCGTACGTCGATGAGTTGCAGCTCGGCGAGGTTGGCGGATTTTAAATCCCGAACTTGAAGGACGGATGCGGCGAGTGTGGATGACATGATGGCCTCTTGCTGGAGTTAAGGATAGCAAGGTGCGAATGGCAGCGCGCGGCTACTTCAGGTCGTGTTCGAACTGGGTGAGGGTGCGGGTGTAGAAGTCGGAGTCGGCGGTGATGCTGTCGAAGGTGTGGGTCTGCGCGGGATAGATTTGGAGATCGAAGGGGCGGTGTGCGTTGCTGAGTGCGCGGGCGAGCTGCTGCGTGTTGATGGGATGCACGTTGTCGTCTTCATTGCCGTAGACGAGGAGCAGGTGGGCGTGGAGTTGCGCGGCGGCGGTGAGGACGGACGCTGAATCATACGCGGCGGCGTTGGCGGCGGGTGGGCCGAGATAACGCTCGGTGAAGATGGAGTCGTAGAGGTGCCAGTCTGTGACGGTGCCGCCGGCGACAGCGGAGCGGAAACGCGTGGAGTGGGTGGCGGCGTAAGTGGCGAGATAGCCGCCGAAGCTCCAACCGAAGATGCCGAGGCGCGAGCCGTCGAGTTGGGGATAGCGGGCGAGGACCTGGTCGGTGGCGGCGAGTTGGTCGGCGAGTTGCAGAGTGCCGAAGTTGCAGGCGGTGGCGATGGCGAAGTTGCGGCCGCGCATGGCCATGCCGCGATTATCGACAGAGAGAACGGCGAAGCCGTGGCGGGCGAGGAGTTGCGTGAAGGCAGTATCTTCCGCCTGCCATGCGTCGGTGACTGACTGCACGCCGGGACCGCCGTAGGGATTGAGCAGCAGAGGGATGGATGCAGAGCGGGGATTTTTATCCGGCGGCAAAGTGAGATAGGCGTAGAGCGTTGTGGAGTTATCTGCGGCGCGGAGGGTGAGGGGGATGGGCGGCGATGCGAGAGATTTTGCGTGTTGCCAGAAGACAAACGAGAAGCCGGATGCAGAGGCTGCGAAGGAATTAAAGAGGCGTTGCGAAGGATCGAGGGTGAAGGAATGTCTTTTCTGTGGGCCGTGGCCATCGATGTTGAGGCTGACGCGGCCAGACCAATCGGCAGCGCTTTCAACATCAATGAATGCGGTGGTGTCTGGCGAGAGGGAAACTACGTGGGTTGCGTTGGCGCGAAATTGCGGGCCGGCAGCATATTGATCGTACGAGAGGCGGGTGACGTTGCCGGTAATGAGTGAGACGGAGAAAAATTCACGGCCGAGGGGATTGAGTTCGTTGGAGGAGAAGAAGACGCGGTCGGCGTTGGGCGATGCGGTGATGGGCGCGGAGGTGTCGATGTCGAAATTGCCGTGGGTGAGTTGGCGGACGAGGATGGCGGGGACGAGGGTGGCGGGCTGGGTGAGTGCGGAAGAATCGTATCTATATAGATAGAGGTGGGTGTGGCTGTCTTGATTCTTTGATTGGCTAGCGCGCCAACTTGCGCGGATGAATTGGGAGTTGGGCAGGAAGGTGAAGTTGTAGTTGGCGTCGAGGAAGGCGGGATCGGTTTCAGTGTAGATGCAGGCGGCGGCGCCGGTGGCTGCGTCGGCGAAGTAGAGACGCAGACGGTGCTGGTCGCGGTCGAGAACTTCAATCCACAAGGCCGTGTTGCTGAGCCAGCCGAAGCGCGGGATGTAGTCGTTGCCCTGGCTGAGGGGGAGTTGGAGCTGGAGCGGGTGCGTGGGGTTGGCGATGGCGGCGATGCTGATGCGAACGACAGGGTTGGGCGAGCCGGGTTGCGGGTAGCGTTGCGTGGCGATGGCGGTGTGGGATTTTTCGTCGGTGAAGGTGTAGACGGGGACGTGCGACTCATCGGATTGCAGGTAGGCGATGCGGGTGGAGTCTGGCGACCAGAAATAATTGCTGCGCACGTCGAGTTCTTCCATGTAGACCCAGTCGGCTTCGCCGTTGCGATGGGACTCATCGCCGCGCGCGAAAGCGATTTCGGCGTGGTCGTGAATGTCTCCGGCGACGGGATGGAGATAGAGGCCGTGGTCGCGAATGTAGGAGAGAAATTTTCCATCGGGAGAAAATTTGGGATTGTCAGAGCTGGCGGCGGCAGCGGCGATGGCGTGGGCGCGGTGATGCGCGAGGTCGTAGAGGTAGAGCGTGCCGGCGGAATCGAGCAGGAGAGATTTTGCATCGGGAGACCAGAGCAACGGCGGCTGGGAGTAGCGATTGCGATGGTCGCGGTCAATGGGCGAGAGCGAGGTGTCGGCGGGAGTGTAGCGGCTGAGTTCCTGCTGCGGAATGAGGACGCGTTCTTTCATGGTGCGGGCATTGATGGAGACGAGGTCGCCGGCGTTGATGTGCGAGGAGTGGTACGCGTCATTGGCGATGTAGAGGACGGCGGAACTGTCGGGCGACCAGAAAAAATCCGAGGGCGGCCAGGGGAGATCGAAGATGGAGTCGACCGAATCTGCGGCGGGGGGTGGCGGGGATTGCGGATGAAGCGCAGCGGCGGCGAGGAGAAAAATGATGAGAAAGAGAATGCGGCGATGTGGCTTGCGTGGCGGCATACGGTTTGATGGGAGTGTATCGCAGATGAAGTGGGGTGGCGGGAGCGCGAAAGGATTTTGAAGGAACGGGATTGGCCACTATACTCAAACAACCCATGAATTCAGCAGGCAACGCGGAACCGGACATGAAGACACAGACTCCAGCGCTGAAGAACTACACTCTCGACCACGCATATGACGAGATGTTTGTGGATGAGTCGCGCCTGCATTCGCATTACGAGCCGCTGCTGGAACACTTCACCTCGCTGCCGCCGGGCGAGTTGAAGCGACGCAAGCAGACAGCGGACATGAGCTTCCTGAACCAGGGCATCACGTTTACGGTGTACGGACGCGATGAAGGCACGGAGCGGATTTTTCCATATGATTTGCTGCCGCGAATCATCACCAGCAATGAGTGGGACAAAATTGAACGCGGGCTGACGCAGCGCATCACGGCGTTGAATTTATTTTTGCGCGACATCTATCACGAGGGACGGATTCTTGATGACGGCGTGGTGCCGCGTGAAGTGGTGTACAGCTGCAAGCAGTTTCGGCGGCAGATGCGCGGGCTGCAGGTGCCGAGAAATGTTTACATCACGGTGGTGGGCACGGATTTAATTCGCCTGGAGAACGGCGAGTTTGTGGTGCTGGAAGACAACCTGCGCGTGCCGAGCGGCGTGAGTTACATGCTGACGAATCGGCGAGTGATGAAGAGACTATTTCCGCAGCTCTTCCAGCGGTATGCGGTGCGGCCGATTGAACATTACACGCAGGCGCTGCTGGGAACGCTGCGCGCGCTGGCGCCGGAGGGAAGACCGGAGCCGAACATTGTGGTGCTGACGCCGGGAGTTTTTAATTCCGCATATTTTGAACATGCGTACCTGGCGCGACAGATGGGCATTGAGCTGGTGGAAGGGCGCGACCTGCTGGTGCATGACAACGTTGTCTACATGCGGACGACGACCGGGCTGAGGCGCGTGGATGTGATCTATCGTCGCGTGGATGATGACTTTATTGATCCGATTTCTTTCCGGCCGGATTCAATGCTGGGCGTGCCGGGATTGTTCAACGCGTATCGCGCGGGCAATGTGACGCTATCGAATGCGTTTGGCACCGGCGTGGCGGATGACAAGGCGCTGTATGCGTACGTGCCGCAGATCATCAAGTACTCTCTGGGCGAAGATGCGGTGCTGAACAACGTGGAAACATTTCTGCTGACGAACCCGACGCATCGGCAGCATGTGCTGCAGAATCTGGACAAGCTGGTGGTGAAGGCGGTGGGCGAGTCTGGCGGATACGGAATGCTGATTGGGCCGCACTCGACCAAAGAGCAGCGGGAAGAATTTGCACGGCGGATTGAAGCGGACCCGAGAAATTATATTGCGCAGCCGACGATTACATTTTCGCGTGCGCCCTGTATGGTGGACGACCTGCTGGAGCCGCGGCATGTGGATTTGCGGCCGTATATTTTGTTCGGCGACAAGGTGACGATTGTGCCGGGCGGGTTGACGCGCGTGGCGCTGAAGAAGGGTTCGCTGGTGGTGAATTCATCGCAGGGCGGCGGGAGTAAAGATACGTGGGTGCTGAGTCAGTAAGGCAGGGATTAAATGCTAGGTGCTAGGTGCTAGGGGCTAGGGGCTAGGGGTTAGGGATTAGTAAGGGCAACGTCAACGTCAGCATCAAAAGCAACATCAACATCAACATCAAAAGCAGCGTCAAAAGCAAAAGCAAAAGCAACGTCTACATCTGAGGCAACGTTAACATCAAAAGCAATTGCAGGGAACAGCAGACGTAGGGCAGTGAGGAGTACAGATGTTCGGGCCACGAATTTCATGGAGTGCAAGCGAGGGATACATGCTATCGCGCGTAGCCGACAACCTGTATTGGATGAGCCGCTATCTGGAGCGGGCAGAGCACACGGTGCGCCTGCTGGACGTGAACCTGGGCCTGATGCTGGACGAGGGCGCGGTGACGACCGACGGGCGCTGGACAAAAGTGATTGCCGCGCTGGGGCAGCCGAAGGGGCTGGAGTTTGAGGGCGATGCGTATGCGCTATCGCTGCGGATAATTTTTGACCGAGAACTTTCGTCGAGCGTGGTGAGCTGCATCATGGCGGCGCGCGAGAATGCACGCAACGTGCGCGAACAGATATCGACCGAGATGTGGCAGCGGCTGAACAGCTTGTATCTGCAGGTGACGCGGCCGGACTTGAAGCTGCATCCCATCAGCGCGACGGACACCGAGGAGCCGACGGAATTTTTGCAATCGGTGATGGAAGCGGTGCATCAGTTCCAGGGAGTGACCGACTCCACGATGAGCCACGGCGAGGGATGGCAGTTTATCCAAGTGGGGCGGTACATGGAACGCGCGACGGCGACGGCGATGCTGCTGGAGGTCTACAAAGATTTTTGGAGCGCGACCGAACGGCCGCATGAAGTGAGCGAGTACCTGGAGTGGATTGGATTGCTGCGATCGTGCACGGCGTTTGAAGCGTACTGCAAGGTGTACACGGCGGACATCACACCGGACAAGATCCTGGAATTTTTATTGTTGAACCCGCAGTTCCCGCACAGCGTGAGATTTTCCATCGACAGTTTGCAGACGGCGCTGGATGCGATACGGCGCGGCGCAACGGGCGAAGGGCCGGCGAGCGATGCGGCGGAGTTGATGCGGCTGGCGGGGCGGTTGCAGGCGTCGCTGAGCTTCAGCCAGGTGGAAGAAATTCTGGAGCAGGACGTGGTGAGCACGCTGCGACGGGTGGTGCAGCAGTGCCGCGCCATCCACTCCACGATTTACAAGCTGTACATTAATTATTCGATTCAGGCGGCGCTGGCCGGTTAATATCGGCGGGAGAAAAGTGCGGAATGTATTACTCGATACGGCACCTGACGAAATTCCTCTACGGCTCCGCAGTGAGCGAGAGCATGATGGAGACGCGGATGCATCCGCGCAGCGACACGACGCAGCGGTGCCTGACGTTTCATTTGTCGGTGAGCCCGCGGTGCCGCGTGTTTGGCTACCGCGACCATCTGGGCAACCATGTGCATCATTTTGATATTCCGGGCGAGCACCAGCAGTTGGTGATTGTGGCGGAGAGTTTGGTGGAGGTGCAGCCAGCGCTGCTGCCGCCGGCGTTTCTTGCCCCCGATGCGTGGAAGGAACTGGACGCGATGATCGAGCAGGGCGATTACTGGGAGATGCTGCTGCCGAGCGAATTTGCGGCGCCGACCGACGAGCTGATGAAGCTGGCGAAAGAGTTGGATGTGCGGAGGAAAGATGATCCGCTGATGGTGCTGCATGAGTTGAACCACAAGCTCTATGAATATTTTGATTATGTGCCGAAGAGCACGCGGGTGGATTCGCCGATTGACGAAGCGATTGCGCGGCGGCAGGGCGTGTGCCAGGATTTTGCGCACGTGATGATTGCGCTGGTGCGGCAGATGGGAATTCCGTGCCGGTATGTATCCGGCTATCTGCACCACGGGCGCGAGGACCACGACCGCAGTTCGTCCGACGCGACGCATGCGTGGGTGGAGGCGTTGATGCCGCATCTGGGATGGGTGGGATTTGATCCGACGAACATGTTGATGGCGGCAGAGCGCCACATCCGCACGGCGATTGGGAGAGACTATGCCGACGTGCCGCCGACCAAGGGAATTTTTCGCGGCGATGCGGGCAGCGAGCTGACGGTGGCGGTGCGGGTGACTCCGAGCGAAGAGCCGCCGGCGCTGGACCAGGAGATGCCGGTGCCGGAAGACTGGTCGATACTGGTGGAGAAGGCGCAGCAACCGCCGCCGGCCCCGACTGCGCAGCAGATTGCTTTTGCTCAGATGCAGCAGCAGCAGTGAGGGTACAAAATGAAATGGCCGACAGAATTATTGTTGATACGACATGCTGAATCTGCCTACAACATTCTGCGGAGCAAGAAGAATGCCGATGCAGAATATGTGCGATTCAAAGAGCTAGTAAAGTCGGACAGAAGAAATCCTGAGTTGCGTGCGATGGCGGAAATGTTGAGTGCGCGTTATGCGCTGGGCCATAGCGATCGTGACACGCCAATTACTCCAAAAGGTGAAGCTCAGGCAAGAGCTGTAGGGCGTGGTCTACGCGCCGCGGGTGAAGCATGTCCGGATGTGATTTTTGTGTCGCCGTATCTGCGGACGGAACAGACGCTGGCGTTGATGACAAAAGAGTGGCCGGAGTTGGCGAAAGCAAAGGTGTATCGCGAAGAGAGAATCCGCGAGAAAGACCATGGGCTGGCGCTGCTTTATAACGATCAGGAAATCTATTTTGTGATGCACTCCGGACAACGAGAGCTATATGAGTTGCTTGGCGATTATGACTATCGCTACTTGAATGGCGAGAATATTCCCGATGTGCGTGAGAGAAACTTGTCGTGGATTGCTACGCTGACGCGGGAATTTTCCGGAAAGCGGGTGATGGCAATTACACACCACCTGACGATACTTTCAACACGTGCGAATTTTGAGCGGCTGGGGCCGGAAGAATTTCTGCATCTGGATGAGCATGAGAAACCGCTGAACTGTAGCGTGACGAAATATATTGGAAAGCCGGAACTGGGCAACCAGGGGCGATTGATTCTGGAGAACTATAACCAGACTTTTAAATTTTGATTCGTATTCCCAATCATGAGATGAGATTGCAATGATGGTGAACACGATGAATGGGATTGAAAATGAAGACAGACATTATTCAAGCCCATCAGCATTGCGCGAATCATCGTGCTGAATTAGAGGCGAGTGCATTATGCGGATGCTTCTATTGTCTTGAAACTTATCCGGCCACAGAAATTTCTGAGTGGGTCGATGACAATCGCACAGCACTTTGCGAGAAATGTGGAATCGATTCAGTGATTGGATCGGCATCTGGATATCCCATAACAAAAGAATTCCTGCATCGCATGCATGAGCATTGGTTCTCAACTTTTAGAGGTTGAGTTTTTTGAAGATGCGGTTGGGGATGGCGCGGATGATGCACATGATGGGCGCCCAGAACCAGGGGAGATAGACGACGTCCTTGCGTTTTTCGATGGCGGCGAGGATGCCGGCGGCGACGACTTGCGGCGAGGCGAAGAGCGGGCCCTGGGGCAGGTGCGCGGTCATGGCGGTGGCAACGAAGCCCGGGCGGATGGTGAGCACGTGAACGCCTTCGCGGTCGATGCGGTTGCGGAGGCCGTCGAGAAAAATATTGAGCGCGCCTTTGGAGGTGCCGTAGACGTAGTTGCTCTTGCGGCCGCGGTCGCCGGCGACCGAGGTGATGACGGCGAGGGTGCCGCTCTGAATCCGAACAAAATAATTTGCGAGCAGGGTGAGCAGCGAAACTGCGGAGAGCAGGTTGGTGCGGAGGACGGCTTCTGCCGCGTCGTAATGCTGCTCGCACTCGAGCTGGTCGCCGAGGACGCCGTGGGCGAGAAGAACCAAATCAATCGCGCCGAGTTGTTTGATGACGTCGGCGAGGAGGGCGGGATGCTGCGCGGTATTGTCGAGGTCGATGACGCCTTCGGCAACGTAGTGCGCGCCCCGCAGGCGGAGGTCGGCGGCGACCACGGCGAGACGGTCCGCATTGCGCGCGGCGAGATAGAGGCTGGCACCCTGCGCG
>CAIZGA010000428.1 GCA_903932385.1 uncultured Acidobacteriota bacterium | reverse complement strand
GTACACCTTCCGCAAAGCTGGCGAGAACGAAAATATCTGCGGAGGCCAAAAGTTTTCTTGTCTGGCTGCGTGAGCAACTGCCGGCAAAATGCACGGTGGATTCGAGCCCATGCTGCGCAACGTAGGCTTCGAGGTCGTTGCGCAGCGGGCCGTCGCCAGCGAGTGTGAGATGCACATTGGCGCCGCTGTTGCGAAGCTGTGCGATGGATTCCAGCAGGACGCGATGCCCTTTGGCTGCGACCAGGCGGCCGACACACAGCATCTCCACGGGACGTTTCGCGGAGGATTTTGTGCGACGCACGGCAGGGGAAAATTCCTTCGGGTCTACACCTAACCGCGCGATATGCATCTTGTCCCAGTGCTGCGGAGAGGAAAGGCACATCAGCTGGCTGCGGCAGAAGTCGCTGATGCAGACGATGAAGCTGGCCTGCGCGATTTTTTCTGGCAGTGCGTAGAGCGATGCGTCGAAGAACTCGTCGGATCCGTGCACGGTGAGCGAGACGGGAATGGAGTACGCCGCAGCGGCGATGCATCCCACGGTGGCCACAGCGGTGGCGAAATGCACATGCAAGTGGCGGAGTTGTTCACGTCGCATCCACTCGCCCAGAAGTAATGCTTCCAAGAAATAGAACGCAGCAAAGGCCCAGCCACGCGGACGTTGCGGTCGCAGTCGGAAAGTTGCACGCACTCCGCGTACAAAGACGGCGGGCTGCAGTAGCAGTACCAGCAATGCGGTTCGCAAGGCTGCAGCGGCGCCATGTTGCTTGATGTAAAAAGTTGCCGCGAATTCGGCGGCTTCGGCAGATTCGCTGGAACTGACATCGGCATGCGGCGTGTTGATGGAGGCTGTCTGGATATGGAAGCCAAGCTGGCGCAGGCCCAACACTTCGCGCAGAAAAAACGTATGCGAGACGGCAGGGTACTGGCTCATCAGGTAAGCCATACGAACGCTGCTGCCGGTTGTCGGAGGCGTGGGCGTGCCCGCAGATTTTAGTTTTGTCTTGGCCATATTTCGGACGCTGGAGCTACGATTATCCGCCTTATTTTCTGTTGAATGACTAACACAATAGTGTCATACAAGCGGGCCTATCCGGACGTTACGATTCAGGTACGCCGCTCTTTTCCCGCGGCGTTTGCAGGGCCCCAGCGATGAGACTGATACCAGCGGCCCGCAGAAAATTTCTCCCGCACGAATGAAATTTCCAGGATTGAGAAGCAGGATGGAGCCAGACACCAGCAGAGAGGGCGAAGCCTCCGGCAACCGGCGCGACAGCCGCATAGCCAAGGCGTGCCTGTGGCTGGCTGCGCTGTTGCTACCGGCGATGCTCTTCGTCACGCTGCATGGTGTTGCGCGTAGAACCGCAAATGGTTGGGAGTGGATTGCCCGCGTGTATGCCTCGCAGTCGCTGGCGAAAGACCGCACGCAGGATGCTGGCAGTGTGACCCATGTCGTGCTGACTGGGCGCGTGCTGCAGACTGGCGTGCAGCGGATGGGCATGAACCTCGGCGATCAGGCCTTCTACAACTCCGCGCAGATGATGAAGAATCTGGTCTCGCGCAATGCGGGATTTGAAGGGCTGGCATGGCAGAGTGTGCTGCACTGCCGCGTGGCTTCTACGGGGCAATGCACCGACGCTATGGCAGCGGCCAAGTGGGGCGATGGATTCTGGCAGGGGGCGAGCTATGAAGTCATCAGCGGTGCAGCAGAGGGCCACACAGGCCACATAACCGCCAGTCGCAAGGCCGACGGCACGCATGGAGTGGAGTTGTCGCTGGATGGCAATGTTCCGCTGCATAGTGGTGACTACATCATCGCGCGCAAACAGTTTCCGGGCAATGCCCAGGCGGGCTGGTGGGTGGAGCAGGGCGGCGGCAAAGTTGAGACCGAGTTCAAAGACCTCTCGCCGCATACGCCGGGTCGGCAGGCGTTGCGTATTGTGGCGGCAAGCAGCGGACAGTCCATGGGCATCGAGGCATTTTTTGATTCCTCCACCGATCGCAGTTTTCTGAGGATG
>CAIZGA010000427.1 GCA_903932385.1 uncultured Acidobacteriota bacterium | reverse complement strand
GTCTCGGTGGAAGTGTGGAACATGGCAGACTCTTTCTGGCTGCTGTCGTTGCCGGTGGCCGAATTGTTTCTGGGTTCTTCCATCATTGCCCCTCATAACTTGCGCATGGTTTGCGACCGATTTTCTGCCAGTCTTCTTTGACAGTACATCGAAGTGCGGCTTCGGGGAAAGTTCAGGGAACTAGTACCGTAGTTTTTCCGTAATCGAGACAGTAACTCATTCGTCGGCGGATTTACACGATATTCACGGTAGCCCAAAGGGTTTCTGACGGATGATGGAAATGGAAAAACGTGCACTAAATCTAGTGCAGTGCTTTTCGCGTTGAAATTTATGTGGCGAATGATGTATCGGCAAGCAAGTTTTTGCATCAAAAGAAGTAGACAGAAATAAAACTGAAATTCCCGTAGTGCAATTTGAATTTTTTGCAGAGCAATTTATGGAGGCACCATGGCAACAATCAATCTAATCCCGATGGGCAATGGCGCAGCAGACGCCATGCCGACGGACGCAACACCCAACAAGACCGCTGAGATGATTTACAAGTTGGCGACCGTGGCGGCAGTTCTGCTGCTGCTGGGTTCGTTCGCCACCATCTAAATCGGCGGCCTGGCAAACCACGCCGCTAGATCATTTCACGCATACTGCCTCACGCTGAAAAGTGTGTCGCAATCAATCGCCCCACATCGGCCAGCACAGCATTCTGGCCATCCGCATCCAGCTTCGATTGCGTCAGGTAGACGGCAGCCACGATTGGCGGCCGTGATGGCGGCCACAGGACAGCGATGTCATTCGCCGTGCCCGTGCCGGTGTTGCCGGTGCCGGTCTTGTCACCTTCCACCCAATCTGCAGGCAGCCCGGCACGCAATCGCGCAGTACCGGTCGTACAGGCGCGCATCCAGCGGGTAAGCAACTCGCGCGAGGCCGGCTGCAACGCATCTCCAAACACCAATGCGCGCAAATTATGCGCGGTTGCTGCCGGAGTTGTAGTGTCGCGCGGGTCGCCGGGAATAGCTGTGTTCAGCGAAAGTTCAGTGCGGTCCAGCCGCGTCATGCTGTCGCCGAGTGCGCGTGCGAATGCCGTCACACCTGCCGGCCCGCCAAGTGCGGCCAGCATCTGGTTGGCGGCGCAATTGTCGCTATCAGTTACCGCGGCCTCGCAAATATCGCGCAGCGCCATTCCGGTGGCAAGATGCTGCTCGGTGATGGGCGAATGCGGCAGCAGGTCGGCCTTGGTGTAATGCACAACGCGGTCCAGTTGCTCGTGGCGCTCGTCGGCGCGGCGCAATATGGCCGCAGCCGCCATCAGTTTGAAGGTGCTGCACATGGGGAAGCGTTCATTCAGCCGATGGCCGATGAGAGCGCCTGTTTTTTGATCGAGTACAGACACGCCCAACCGACCGCCGCTCTTTTTTTCCAGCAGTGCCAGTTCCTGTTCAAATTTTTGTGTGGATGTATCTGATGCAAAGGCGTTGCGTCTCAGCAGGGCAAATCCCGCTGCGGCTGGAATTGCAGATGTCAGCAACTTTCTGCGGTTCAGCAAGTGGACTGCTCCCGGAAGAATTTTTCTGCTACATCAAACTGGCGCGTTTCACTTTTTGCCGCAGATCATCGCCGCGCATCTCAATCACCACGCACATCTCCTGCAGGCGCGAACGCATACGCTCGCCGATGCGGTCGCCGAGCGATTCCTCACGCATGGCGTTACGCGTGATGTAGGCCACGTCTTCGCTGCCGCCGGCACCCAGCGGAGATACGTTGGGATAATTCGTTGTGATGATGGTGG
>CAIZGA010000426.1 GCA_903932385.1 uncultured Acidobacteriota bacterium | reverse complement strand
CCGGAATATTTTGCCGCAGTTTTTGACCTCAGCGGCCCGGTATTCCGCGATGAACAGGCCAAGGCGATGAAGACCATTCGCCGCTTCAATATTCGCACACAAAAATTTGATGAGGTCGATTACGAAGGCTACAAAGCCAATCGCCCCTCCATGCCGGAAGATTTGGTGCAGCAATTGCCGTACATCCGTCGCGCGTTGGAAGCTTTTAAAATTCCCATCGTTGCGTATGAGGGCTTCGAGGCCGACGACGTCATCGGCACACTCGCGCGCAAGGCCGTGGCTGATGGGCGCAAGGTTTACATCGTCACCGCAGACAAAGACATGATGCAGTTGGTCAATGATGATGTTGTCGTGCTGAACCCTGCGAAAGACAATCTTGTTCTGGACCGCGCTGGAGTGGAGCAGGTGCTGGGCGTGACGCCCGAGCAAGTGGTGGACGTGATGGCGCTGCGCGGCGATGCGGTGGACAATGTTCCGGGCGCGCCGGGCATCGGCGACAAAGGCTCCGTCGAATTGATCCAGCAGTACGGCACGGTGGAAGGTGCGCTGGATCACGCTGCGGAGGTGAAACGCAAGACCTATCGCGAGTCGCTGGAAAACAATCGTGACACCATCCTGCTCAGCAAAGAGCTGGTCACCATCCACACCGCAGTGCCGGTGGATTTGGACCTGGATGCCATGCACACGCAGCCGGTGGATGTGGATGCCTGCAGAAAACTTTTCAGCGAATTGGAATTCACCTCGATGCTGAAGGAACTCGGTGGTGCTGCGGAGATGACTGCGGCAGAGACCGCCGAACGCGGCCCGGTGGAATTGCTGACATCGCCTACGCCGAAACAGATTACCGATTGTCTGCACGCAGCCGCAAAAAATGGATTGGCAGTTGTAGTCGGCAGTGCAGCCGTGAACGGCAAAGAGGACGATGCCGACGAAAATGAAGAGAACGTCGAACGCACAACTTCGCGGCAGGGAAGTTTGATGCTAAGCGATGAGCCACCGCAGGAAGCCGTGCGCGTGGGCCTCGATCTCGGCATCGCCGCCGAAGACAACAGCGGCTTGCGTGTGGAACTCGCCGCGCATGCCGATGTGAAAAATTCTCTGGAAGATTCCAACATCGCCAAGTCTGTGCATGATTGCAAGTCCGCATTGCGCGTACTGGCGGATGCCGGCATACAGTTGCGCGGCGTGGGGCACGACGTGATGCTCTATTCGTATCTCATCAACCCGACGCATGGCAGCCACAAACTCGCCGACGTGTGCGCACGTTTTGGCGAAGGCACACTGGCCGCGCAGGAAGAGACGCAATTGCCGGAGGCCGCACTGGCCGTGCATCGGCTGGCAAAAAAATTGCGGCGTGAAGTGGAAAAGAACCAGACGCTGCGCGTGTATCAGGAAATTGATCTGCCGCTGGCGCCGGTGCTCGAACGCATGGAACGTGTCGGCGTGCGTGTGGATGCCGATGTGCTGCGCGAAATGTCCACGCGGCTTGCGGTGGAAATCAACGCGCTCACCGAGCGCATCTATATAGAGAGCGGGCAAACGGAGAGCGGCGACCGCTTCAACATCAATTCGCCCAAGCAACTCGGCGAGGTGCTCTTCAATAAGATGGGACTGCCCAAGCCGACCAAGCAGGGCAAGGGGAAAGTGATTTCAACCGCGCAGGATGTTCTGGAAGAACTGGCCGAGCAACACATCGTTCCGCGGCTGGTGCTGGAGTATCGGCAGCTCGCAAAACTGAAGTCAACCTATCTGGATGCGTTGCCGCTGATGATTGATGCGAAGACTCAGCGCGTGCACACCACTTTCAACCAAGTGGGCACGTCAACGGGTCGGCTTTCGTCAGTAAATCCGAACCTGCAGAACATTCCCGTGCGTACTGTGCTGGGTCGTGAGATACGCGCCGCATTTGTTGCATCGCCCGGCTGCGTCATTCTCTCCGCCGACTACTCGCAGATTGAGCTGCGGCTGATGGCGCATTTTTCGCAGGACCCGCTGCTGCTGCGAGCCTATCGCGAAGGTGAAGACATCCACACACTCACTGCGGCAGAAGTTTTCGGCGTAGATGCGAAGACGATGGACAAGGAAACACGCAATCGCGCCAAGGCCGTCAACTT
>CAIZGA010000425.1 GCA_903932385.1 uncultured Acidobacteriota bacterium | reverse complement strand
GTACACCTTGCCCAGCGCCATCGCCGTGCTCTCTATATATAGTTGGCCGCTTTGCGTCAGGTACGCTTCTTCGCCGAAATAATCCACCGGGAAAAGTGTGCTGGTGCCTTCGCAGGCCGCCGGCGTCAGAATCGGCGGATCGGTCCGCACAAATCCCGCCTCGTCAAAAAATTCCGCCGCCGCGCGCATAATCGTCGCACGCACCCGAAGAATCGCAGACTGCCTGGGCGTGCGCACCCACAGATGCCGGTGCTCCATCAGAAAATCAACGCCGTGTTCCTTCAGAGAAATCGGATACGGTTCCTCATCCGGCACGCGCTGCACCACTTCAATATTTTCCACGTCAAGTTCGTATCCCGAAGGCGCGCGCGAATCGGTACGCACTTTGCCGCTCACCACCAGGCTCGACTCATGCGTCAGCGACTTGATGGTCTCAAAAACTTCCGGCGTCACCGCGGCCTTCGGCACAATGCCCTGAATGGTTCCCGTGCCGTCGCGAAAAATCGGGAACAGCAGCTTGCCGCTTTCGCGCAGGTTGTACAGCCAGCCCTGTAGCGTCACGCTGCCGCCTTCATGTTCGCCAATGCGTGCAATCGTTGTCAGCGGCGGTTTTTGCGTTGTCGTCTCGCTCATCGTTCTTCCTGTGTTGCTGATTCAAGACTAGCAGCGTTCCGCTATGCCGATAAACTCCGCCGCTACAAAGGAATATTTCCATGCTTCTTCGGCGGGTTCTTGTCGCGCTTGCCGGCCAGCATGTCCAGTGCGGCATTCAAACGGCGGCGTGTTTCGCGCGGCAGAATCACCGCATCCACATAGCCGCGTTCTGCCGCCACAAACGGGTTCGCAAACCGCTCGCGGAACTCTTCCACTTTTTCTTTGCGCGCCTCGGCCAGAATCGCCAGCTTGTCTTCTTCGCTGAAGGGTTTGCCCTGCGGCCACACCGACTCGGCCATCTTCACTGCGCGTTCCAGTTCGCGTTTGAACACAATGTTCACCGCGCCCTCCGGGCCCATCACCGCAATCTCCGCCGTCGGCCACGCCAGGTTCACATCGGTACGAATCTGTTTCGAACTCATCACGCAATACGCGCCGCCATAGGCCTTGCGCGTAATCACCGTCATCTTCGGCACCGTCGCTTCGGCATATGCGTAGAGCAGCTTTGCGCCGTGCCGAATAATGCCGCCATACTCCTGCTGTGTGCCCGGCAAAAATCCCGGCACATCTTCCAACGTAATCAGCGGAATATTAAACGCATCGCAGAAGCGAACAAAGCGCGCGCCCTTCACACTGGCGTCGATGTCCAGCACTCCGGCCAGCACCGCCGGCTGGTTCGCCACAATGCCCACCGGCCGGCCCGCCATCCGTGCAAAACCCACAACAATGTTCCGCGCAAAATGTTCATGCACTTCCAGGAACTCGCCCTCATCCACAATCCGCGTGATGACTTCTTTCATGTCATACGGTTGATTGCTTTCCTCCGGCACCAGCGTGTCCAACGCAACATCGGCGCGGTCGGCCGGGTCGCTGCATTCTTTGCGCGGCGGATCATCCAGATTGTTTGACGGCATGTAACTCAGCAACTCGCGCACCATCGCCAAACACTCGCGGTCATCCTGCGCCATAAAGTGCGCCACGCCGCTCACCTCATTGTGCGTCTCCGCGCCGCCAAGTTTTTCTTTGCTCACTTCTTCGTGCGTCACCGTCTTGATGACATCCGGCCCGGTCACAAACATGTAGCTCGTCTTCGCCGTCATCAGCGTGAAGTCGGTAATCGCCGGCGAATACACGGCACCGCCTGCGCACGGCCCAAGAATCGCAGAGATCTGCGGCACCACGCCCGACGCCAATGTGTTGCGCAGAAAAATGTCCGCATACCCGGCGAGCGAAACCACGCCCTCCTGAATCCGCGCGCCGCCGGAATCATTCAGCCCGATGATGGGCGCGCCGACACGCATCGCCATCTCCATCAGCTTGATGATTTTTGCCGCGTTCGATTCCGATAGCGAGCCGCCGAAGACCGTGAAGTCCTGCGCAAACACAAACACCACGCGGCCATTGATGCGCCCGTAGCCGGTGATGAATCCATCGCCCGGCACACGCTGCTCTTCCATGCCGAAGTCGGTGCAGCGGTGCGTTACAAATTTGTCGGTTTCTTCAAAACTGTCGTCGTCCAGCAAAAACAGCACGCGCTCGCGTGCCGTCATGCGACCTTCGCTGCGTTGCCGATTGCGGCGCTCTACACCGCCGCCGTCTTCTGCGGCTGCGTGCCGCGCTGCCAGATGTTGCAGCCGTTGTGCGTGTTGTGTCTTTCC
>CAIZGA010000424.1 GCA_903932385.1 uncultured Acidobacteriota bacterium | reverse complement strand
GCCGCGCCGTGGCCCCTTTTGGCTTGTCCGGCTCTTGGCAATTCGGATCGCCATTCCCCAGACCGATAATCTTTCCCGCACCACTCACTTTGTACTCCACTGGATTGCAAGCCGTGGGCACCAGCCGCCCCGCCGCATCCAACGCTTCGACCCGCACCAGCAACAGGTCTTCGCCATCGGCCAACACGCCATCGCGCCCCGGCAATTTTTCCGCCGTCAATCGCAACGCCGCTGGCTCTCCCGTCGTCTCGCGCTTCTCCGTCATCACTACGCGGCCCGCTTTTTTACCGCGTGCTTCCAACACGCCCGGCGCATATTTCACTTTCCATTCCAAGTGCGTTAGTGCTTCCACTTTTTTGCTGCCCAGCGATTTTCCATTCAGCAGCAACTCCACTTCCTCCAGATTCGAATGCACCCACACGTTGATCTCTTCGCCTTCGCGCCCCGCCCAATTCCAATGCGGAAATAAATGCAGCACAGGCTCCGTGCCCCACCACGCCTTGTAGTAGAAATAATCGTCCTTGGGAAATCCGCACGTATCCACAATGCCGAACTGGCAACTGGTCGAAGGCCACCCATACGGAGTCGGTTCGCCGCGATAATCAAATCCTGTCCACGCGAATCCGCCGGAGAGCCAATCGCGCGCCGCGTAAAATTTCCACCACTCCTCCGCCGTTTGTCCCCACGCCGGCTTGTTCACGTCATACGCGCTCAGCCAGTTGCGGTCGCGGTCATTCACGTAAATGCCGCGCGTGGCCAGTGTGCTTGCCGTTTCCGTGCCCACCGAAGGCCGCTCAGGATGCGCCGCGTGAAATTTGTCCGGCGCATTCAGGTTGTAGTTGTAGCCGGCCACATCAATCACCTTGATCACGCCGATATCGAAGCCGCCATTGTCCGCCTCCGTGCACAGCCGCGTCGGATCCAGTTCATGCGCCCGCGCCTGCATCGTCGCCGTCACCCGCTCGCCCGCATCGCTACTCTGCAGTCTGCCTTCTTCATTGCCCAGCGACCACAAAATCACCGACGGAGAATTCCGGTAGCGCTTGATCATCGTCTCCAGTTGCGCCAGCCCCTCGGGATTCGAACTCATCATGCGCGTCTCGCACATCATCAACATGCCCATACGGTCGCACGCCGCCACCCACTCCGGCGTCGGCATGTTGTGCGAAGTCCGCACCGCGTTCGACCCCATCGCCTTCAACACGCCCAACCGATACCACTGCAACGCATCCGGCACCGCTGCGCCCACACCCGCATGGTCTTGGTGATTGCATGTGCCCTGAATCTTCACCGGCTTGCCGTTGAGAAAAAATCCCTTCGCGCCGCCAAACTGAATATCGCGAATGCCGAACTGCACGCGCTCCGCATCCACCAACTTGCCATCCGCCATCACGCTCACTTCAGCGGTATATAGTTGCGGATTCTCAATCGACCACAACATTGCATTGCTGATTTTTGGCGTGGGTGAAACATGAAACTCAATACGGCTATCGGGCACGGGCGGCCGCGAAGTGGAAATTGCATTTAAAACGGATTTTCCTGTTGGGTCGAGGATCTCCCAATGAATCACTACTGATAAGCGCGAGCCGCTTTCATTCTCCACAATTGTTCCCAATTCCAGCGTCGCAGTATCACCATCCACAGCCGGTCGCACAACTGTCTCCCATGCGCGTAGATGCACCGCGTCGGTCTTCGTCAGCCACACATGCCGATAAATTCCCGCGCCCTCATAAAACCATCCATCGCCAAAGCTCGCGTCCATGCGCACGGTGATGCAGTTCTCCGCGCCATAATTCACGAAGTCGGAAATATCGAAACTGAACGGCGCATAGCCGTTGTCATTCCGCCCCACAAAAAATCCATTCACAAACACCAGCGCGCTGCGGAAGGCACCGTCAAACTCCACCCTCAACCGCCGCCCCTTGTCACTCGCCGGAACCGAAAACTTCCGCCGGTACCAACCCACACTGGTTTCCGGATACCGCCGACCCAGCGGCTTGAAGCCATGCGACTTCAACACATCATCATCCACATATGGCAACTCCACCGCCCAGTCATGCGGCAAGTCGAGCTCACGCCACTTCGAATCATCAAACTTCGGCTGCGAAAATTTAAATTCTCCCGTCTTGGCAAAATCATCCTGGTGATATCCAAACCCCAAATCCTTCTCGGGATCCGTCCCATGACCAAACGTAAATCGCCAACCAAAATCCAGCAGCAGCCGTTCGCGCGGAGCGATCGCCGGCAGTTGCGACGCACTTGAATCCATCCCCGCAGCCATCATCGCCGCCATCACGCGCTCCGGAGTCGCCAACAACTTCCCCCATGCCGAACGCGTCGCCATCGCCGCTGTTGAAACCGCCAGCCCCGCCTTCACCAACTCCCGCCGATTCATCCCCGCCATGCTTCCCCCTCGAACTCCTCTGCCATCGCAAAACGCGCAGCCATCATAGCACCCGCCTCCGCGCGCAATCTGTGCACCCCATCACACGCCGTGCGATATATTTCCCATGTGAGCCATCATCCCGCGACCGAAAATCAGAACCGCCTTCAGTGGCAATCCAAACTGCTGGTCGGCATCATTATTCTGCTCGCACTTTTCACCAGCTATTGCAGCACCAACTCTTTCCGTGCTGCATGGTCGCACCCACAGCCCGCCTATTTCTTCCTGCCGATTTTTTGTGTGATCTTCGCCGCCTTC
>CAIZGA010000423.1 GCA_903932385.1 uncultured Acidobacteriota bacterium | reverse complement strand
GAGCGCCAGCGAGCGCAGCCAGAGCTTGCTCTCGATTGCGTAATAGCCGGTGATGGTTTGCCCGGCGGGAATGTCATTCTTGATGCCGCTCTGCCCGGTGGCAATCACGCCGTCGCCGATGGTGCAGTGCGCGCCTGCGCCCACCTGACCGGCAAGAATCACGTCCTTGCCCAGCGTGGTGGAACCGGCAAGGCCCACCTGCGCGCACAGCAAACTGCGCTCGCCAATCACGGAGCCGTGGCCCACCTGCGTCAGGTTGTCAATCTTCACGCCGTCGTCGATGCGCGTTTCGCCCAGCGTGGCGCGGTCAATGCACGCGTTGGCCTGTACTTCCACGTCGCGGCCCACCACCACATTGCCCGACTGCGGAATCTTGTGCCAGCCCTTGGCATCGCGCGCAAATCCAAAACCGTCGGCACCGATGACGGCGCCGTTCTGCAGCGTGACGTTGTCGCCCAGCACGCAGAACTCGCGCACAACGGCATGAGAATGCGCGAAGAAATTGGCTCCGATTTTTGCGCCGCGATAAATCACTGCGTGTGACAGAATCACCGCGTTCTCGCCAATCTCAACCTCTTCATCGATGACCGCGAAGGCCCCGATGTGCGCACCAGGGCCGATTTTTGCAGACGAGTGGATGGCCGCTTTTTCATGGATGGCGATGGGGTATTGCGGCGGCTGATAGAAAAATTCCAGCGCGCGTGCGAATGCAAGATATGGATTCTTGATGCGCAGCGTTGCGGTGCCGATGGCAGGGAACTCCGGCTCCACAATGATGGCGGCGGCCTGTGTGGTTTCTGCCAGCGGCGCGTATTTCTGGTCGGCGATGAAGGTCAGCTGTCCTGCACCGGCGTCTTTGATGCTGGCGATGCCGATGATTTCTGTCTCGCCGTCGCCGACAATTTCAGCGCCCAGCCGGTGCGCTAATTCTGCAAGTTTCATGCCTGTGATTGTAGAAGATTTTGCGACTTGCCATGCCAACGGTGGCTGTCATCACGACGAAATTTATCTTTGCCACCACATGGCGGCGTGGGTATACTTGCGCGGTTCCAAAACAATTCTGTAACGCAGTCCCGTAAATCAATCTCTGTTGCAGTCCCACATCTCACAAATTCGCAAGGAGAATTCTATGAGCAAAATCAATCTCGGCCGCGTGCTGCTGGGCGGCCTCGTTGCTGGAATCATTTCAGCAATACTCGGTTACCTTGTTGACGGCATACTGCTTTCTTCGCAGTGGGCAGACGGTATGAAGGCCCTCGGCGCCGGCAATTTTTCTTCCACACAATGGGCCTATTTCACTGCACTCAGCTTGATTGGCGGCATTGTTGGCATCTGGTTCTATGCAGCCATCCGCCCGCGTTTCGGTGCCGGGATTAAGACGGCCGTCATTGCAAGCATCGCCTGTTGGGTGCTGACCTCACTGCTGCCCAACCTGAGCTTCATGTGGTTTGGCGGGCTCTTTGCGCACCAGTTGACGGTGCTGACCACGCTGGGCAATCTGGTGGAAATTGTTGCCGGTGTGGTTGCCGGCGCCGCGCTGTATCAGGAAGCCTAACGATAAAAGTTGCAGCAGAAAATATTGCGTCATCAACATGCCCCGCTTCTGCAGAGGTGGGGCATTTTTCATGGCGGCGATTGAATTTCGATACGATAGAAACTATGCAGCCGCAATATCGGCGGCTGTTCATCAACACATTTCAGCAATACCGAGGGCAATCTTGATTTCATCGCATGGCTACGCAGCAACGGATACGACGTCACCGCTCAGCCCCTACAGCTTCAGCCGCCGCGATCCGGGGCCGAAGGACATTCTGATTGAGATTGAATTCAGCGGCATCTGCCACTCGGATATTCATCAGGCACGCAATGAGTGGGGCGGATCGATGTATCCCATGGTGCCGGGCCATGAGATTGTGGGCCGAGTGGCCAAGGCCGGCAGTTCGGTGAAGAAGTTCAAGGAAGGCGATCGCGCAGCCGTCGGCGTCTTCATTGATAGCTGCGGCAAGTGTGCCAACTGTCTGGCGCAGGAACAGCCCTACTGCGAAAGCGGCGCCATCGGCACCTACAACGCGAAGGATTACGACGGCAATATTACCTACGGCGGCTACGCCAACAACATCGTGGTGCGCGAGGATTTTGCCTTCACACTTTCTCCCAAGTTGGATCCCGCCGCCGCTGCGCCGCTGCTCTGCGCGGGCATTACCACTTACAGCCCGCTGCGCCACTGGAAGGTTGGCCCCGGAATGAAGGTGGGCATTGTTGGTCTGGGCGGTCTGGGACACATGGGGCTGAAGTTTGCCCACATGATGGGCGCGCATGTGGTGTTGTTCACCACATCGCCGGGTAAGGTGGCCGACGGAAAACGCCTGGGCGCGGATGAAGTTGTAGTGACAAAGAATCCTGATGAACTCGCGCGGCACAAAGGCTCGCTCGACTTCATACTCGATGCCGTCTCTGCTCCGCATGATTTGGACCAGATGCTGGCGATGGTGAAGCTGAACGGAACCTACTGCATGGTGGGCCTGCCGGAGAAGCCCGTCTCCATCCACCCGTTTTCCATCGTGGCCAATCGTCGCTCGTTCGCCGGATCCATGGTCGGCGGCAATCCGCAGATTCAGGAGATGCTCGACGTGTGCGCCGAACACAACATTGTTGCGGACATCGAGCTGACCAGTTTCGACAAACTCGGCGAGGCATGGGAACGCGTCGTCAAAGGCGATGTGAAATATCGCTTTGTGCTGGATTTGAAAACGCTGCCACGTAGTTAATTCGGACGTGAATTGCTGGGAAGGTCGGTGAACAGATCGAGCGGCTCTTCTTCGGCCGTGGGTGCGGCTTTGCGGCGGCCTGCTGTGCCCGGCGCGCCAATTACCGCCAGCACTTGCAGCCCGGTCAACGCCAGCCGCGGGACGTAGATGCGCTGCGTGTTGGAACGCATGTCGGGCGGCGTGACCTGCACGCCTTCCAATTCCAACAGGGAAATATCATTCGGCGCTACGCCTTCCAGTACGTCATTGTCGCGGAAGGTCATGCGCAGCCACAGTCCCTCGGTGCGCGGGCGGACATTGAAGGTGCGGCGCAGCAGTTTCTCCGGCCCGTTCTGCAGGTTGGCGGCGGAGTCGCCCGGGGCAAATTCGCGGACAAAGGAAACCATCTTCACTTCGCTCAGCGGCAGGGTGGAAAGCCGCCCATCCTGGTCCAGCAGCTCCAGCCGGGCCTCGGAACCGCAGCCGGTCAGCAGGTTACCCGGGTCCACGAAGCCGGAAATCCAGTCGCGGCTGAAGCGGCGAACAACGACTTTTTTGCGGCTGGAGGACATTTCGGGTCTCGTCGGCTAAAGCGTTACAAATCTATGGGATAGAAGCTGGATTGCACCATCCCTGCGGACATTCTCGCATGTGGAGGCGTCAACGCGGGGAATTTGTGCGGTGGGGTAGCCAAAGACGCTAACATTATGTTACAGTTAGGGTGGTTCGCGGCAGAAATCTAACCGCAAGTGGTTTATTTTCAGTCGCTTCTGGCGACTTGCCAGACGGAATCCCTCTTTCCGCTGGCGTAACGGAGCTCAAATCCGGCATGGCCGATTATAACTACCTTCTGCAAAACCGACTTTCCCAAGCCCAACTGAAAGCCCTGCATCTGGTTCGCGATGTGGCACGCGCCAAGGCTATGACGGTCTTCCTGACCGGCGGTGCGGTACGCGACCTTACCAGCGGCTCGGCCGTGCGCGACCTGGATCTCTCTGTGCAGGGAAACGCCTTGAAGTTGCACAAGGACCTGGAAAAGGCCGGTGCCACGCTGACCGGCGAACACGAGCCCTCGCAGACCCTCTTTCTTAAATTTCCCGGCGGCGTGCGGATGGAAGTTACTGCGGCGCGTACGGAGACCTATCCCAAGCCGAGCAAGCCGGTGTACAAGCCTGCCGGCATCAAGGAAGACCTGTACCGGCGTGACTTTACCGCCAATGCCATGGCGCTGTCGCTGAATGACGGCTCCTACGGCCTGCTGATTGACCCGATGAACGGCGTGGCAGACATTGAAAGCCGCCAGTTGCGGCTGGTCAGCAACTTTGGATTCATTGAAGACCCCGCGCGGCTGCTGCGTGCAACCCGCTTTATGGCGCGCATGGGTTGGAGTCTGGATGAAAAGACCCAGACGCGTTTTGACAATGCAAAGAGTGAAGACTGTATCGACGCACTCTCTTCCTACAGCCGAGGATATGAGCTGGAAGAAATCATCCACGAAGACGACCCGTTGCGCGTGCTGCGCGAGTTTGAGGCAGCCGGCTGGATGAAGAAGATTTTCCCCGCGTGGACACACGCCAAGGTGAATGCCCGTGGTCTGGAAGAACTCTACAACGTAATGGCGCAGCTGCAGGTGCAGGGCATCTATCCGGATGTTTCCGCAGCGAACTTCGAGCTGATGACTGCCAAGCTTTCACCCAAGGACATCTCCACGCTGAAGCGCAGCTTCCCGCGCCACGGATTCGTGAAGGAAATCGACGCGCTGGAAAAAGAGACCAAGGAATTCAGCAAGCGTTTGCTGGGCAAGGAAGCGGCCACACCGTCTCTTACCTGGAAGCTCTTCAACAGCTCGAACCCCGATGCGGTTCTCTGGCTGGGCTACACCGGCAAGGTTGCTGCGATTCAGAACAAGTACAAAAACTTCTTCAACGTCTGGCCGCTGGTTCGCCAGAAGGTGCCCTACGTCATGATGACGGAGATGCGCATCACTCCCGACCTGCCGCGTTATGGCGAACTGCTGGAGACGATGTTCTTTGAGTTGATGGACGGCAAGCTGCAGACGCCAGAAGAAATGAAGGCGTTCCTGGAGCCGTATTCGCCGCCCGCCCCCCCGCCGCCGGTGCACATCCGCCGTCCGCGCGCAGTGAAGAAGGCCGAGCCGAAGCCGCGCACCCGCAAGGTGAAGCCTGTGCCAGAGGCAGTTGCTGTCGAGCCCGTTGCCATCGAAGTTGCTCCCGCGAAGGCGGAACACACCAAGCCGGAAGCGAAAAAGCCGGTTGCTGCTGCGAAGCCAGCTGCCAAGCCAGCTGCGAAGAAGGCAGCGAAGCCCGCCGCGAAGAAGGCTGCGAAGCCCGCCGCAAAGAAGGCATCCAAGTCGGCGCCAAAGCCGAAATCCAAGCCTAAGGCCAAGCCAGTGGCGAAGAAGCCAGCCAAGCCGGCGAAAAAAGCCAGCAAGCCTGCCAAGAAGAAGCGCTAGCTAAAATTCATTCCGCAGATCTCCCTGCCAATTTCTCTGGCAGGGATTTCTTTTGGGCGTATATTTGAAGTGGTACGACCAATTTTCGTGCCTGCTGCTGAGCTTCAAAAATTGTTGTCGGTAAGAACTAAATCAGAAACGAACTCGGGATTGAATTGTATGTCCAAGACGACCATGCTCTCCACCCACCAGTTATTGCACGACGATACGTTGTTTCCCGCCGACGCCAGCATCTTACCCATCGCCCAGCGGCTGTATGCCACCGTGCGCGAGTTGCCCATCATCAGCCCGCATGGCCACACCAACGCGCGCTGGTTTGCCGACGACGAGGCCTTCCCCAATCCCACGGCGCTGCTCATCATCCCCGACCATTATGTGCTGCGCATGCTGTACAGCCAGGGCATACCGATGGAGTCACTCGGCATCGGCGTCAACGATTATGATCCGCGTGCTGTGTGGCGCATCTTCGCGAAAAATTATTTCCTCTTCCGCGGCACACCTTCGCGCATGTGGCTGGACTACACCTTCTCGCGCGTCTTCGGATTCACTGAGCGGCTCTCAGAAAAAACTGCCGATGAGTATTACGACGGCATCAGCGAAACCATTGCGCGACCGGAGTTCCGCCCGCGCGCCTTGTTCGACCGCTTCCGCATTGAAGTGCTGACCACCACCGATGCGCCGAATGATTCGCTGGAAGACATCCAGAAGATTCGCAAGTCGAGTTGGAAGGGACGCGTGCTGCCGGCATTTCGTCCCGACCCGGTTGTTGATCCTGATTTCGCCGGCTTCCGCGAGAACATCATCCGCCTCGGCGAAATTACCGGCGAGGATACATCGCAGTGGAAGGGATATCTGCGCGCGTTGCAGGCACGGCGTGCCTTCTTCAAATCACAAGGTGCGACCTCGACAGACCATGGACATCCGACGGCGCAGACTGCAGATTTATCGACGGCGGAAGCGGAAGTGCTCTTCATCAAAATTTTCAGCGGCCGGGCCGACGCAGCCGAGCAGGAACTTTTCCGCGCGCAGATGCTGACCGAGATGGCGCGCATGAGCGTGGAAGATGGTCTCGTGATGCAGTTGCATCCGGGCAGCGTGCGGAACCATAATCTGCTGATCTTCAAAAAATTCGGTCGAGACATTGGCGCGGACATTCCGCAGAAGACCGACTACGTGAATGCGCTGCGGCCGCTGCTTTCGCGCTTTGGCAATGAAGCGAACTTCACGCTGATTCTCTTCACGCTGGACGAGACCAACTACAGTCGTGAACTGGCGCCGATGGCGGGGCATTATCCCTGCCTGCGTCTGGGCCCGCCGTGGTGGTTCCATGACAGCCCCGAAGGCATGATGCGTTTCCGCGAGCAGGCGACGGAGTCCGCCGGTTTCTACAACACCGTTGGCTTCAACGATGACACGCGCGCGTTTCTTTCCATCCCCGCGCGGCATGACGTGGCACGGCGCATCGACTCTGCATTTCTGGCGCGGCTGGTTTCGCAGCATCGTCTGGAAGAAGAGGAAGCGTATGACGTGCTGCATGATTTGACGGTGGGTCTGGTGAAGAAGGCGTACCGGCTCTAGCGAGTCAGCAACAGAACGCCCGCGCTGACAAACACTGCGGCAATCCAGCGGCGGCGATCCACATTTTCATGCAGAAAGATTTTTGCCGCGAAGGCATTGCTGATGAAAGTCAGCGATGCTGTTGCCGGCGCCACCAGACTTACGTCTGCCCAGCTGAGCGCAAACAGCAGCGAGAAAAAACTCACCGCCATGAAGGCGATGCCCAGAATCAGCAGGGGATTGGTGACCACCGCGCGTATGGCGCCGAGCAGGCCGCTGTGTGCGCGGATGTCGTCGAGGTCGCCGGTGTTGCGCATCGCGCCGGCCAGCAGGATGTCTCCGGCGGTGGCGGAAAAAACCACGGCGAGGATGGCGCACCAGGTGTGAATCGTCGTCACGTTCATCTAGATGGGCCCTGCAGTGGAGATGTGTTCCTGCGAATGCTC
>CAIZGA010000422.1 GCA_903932385.1 uncultured Acidobacteriota bacterium | reverse complement strand
GGAGCAACTCTGATGTCCGCACCCAAAACAATGTTTGAAAAAGTCTGGCAGCAGCACGTCGTCGCAGAACCCGCGGGCGAACCCACGCTGCTCTACATCGACCTCCACCTCGTGCATGAGGTCACCTCGCCGCAGGCCTTTGAAGGTCTCCGCCTCGCCGGCCGCAAACTGCGCCATCCCGAGCGCACCATCGCCACCGTCGACCACAACGTCCCCACCATCGCCAATGACCGCCTCGTCATTGCCGACGACATCGCCGCAAAGCAAATCAACGCCCTGCGCAACAACTGCAAAGAATTCGGCGTTGAATTTTTTGACATCGATTCGCGCGGTCAGGGCATCGTCCACGTCATCGGGCCGGAACAGGGCTTCACCAAGCCCGGCATGACCATCGTCTGCGGCGACTCGCACACCTCCACCCACGGCGCCTTCGGTTCGCTCGCCTTCGGCATCGGCACCAGCGAAGTCGAACACGTCATGGCCACGCAGTGCCTGCCGCAGTCCACGCCAAAAACTTTTTTGATTCGCGTTGAAGGCGACCTGCCCTCCGGCGTCACCGCGAAGGACATTGTCCTCGCCATCATCGGCCGCATCGGCACTGACGGCGCCACCGGCTGCGTCATCGAATACGCCGGCTCGGCCATCCGCGCGCTTTCCATGGAAGGCCGCATGACCATCTGCAACATGAGCATTGAAGCGGGCGCGCGTGCCGGCATGATTGCTCCCGACGACACCACCTTCAACTACCTCAAGGGCCGCAAGCATTCCCCCACCGGTGCCGCGTGGGAGGAGGCCGTCGCCCACTGGCGCACTCTCGTCACTGACCCCGGTGCCAAGTTCGATCGCGAACTCGTCCTCAACGCCGCCGAACTCACCCCCTTCGTCAGTTGGGGAACATCACCCGGCATGGTCGCGCCCATCACCGCCGCCGTTCCCTCGCCCAATGATGCAGCTTCCGACTCCGACCGCCGCTCCTTTGAACGCGCGCTCGAATACATGGGGCTCACCGCCGGCACGCCGCTGGAAAAAATTCCCGTCGACCGCGTCTTCGTCGGCTCCTGCACCAACGGCCGCATTGAAGACCTCCGCGCCGCCGCCAAAGTCGCCCGCGGATACAAAGTCGCTTCCACCGTCAGCGCCATGGTCGTGCCCGGCTCGCACATCGTCAAGGAACAGGCCGAGCAGGAAGGCCTCGACAAAATTTTTCTCTCTGCAGGATTCGAATGGCGCGAGCCCGGCTGCTCCATGTGCCTCGGCATGAACCCGGACATTCTCCAGCCCGGCGAACGCTGCGCCTCCACCAGCAACCGCAACTTTGAAGGCCGTCAGGGACGCGGCGGTCGCACCCACCTCGTCTCGCCCGCCATGGCCGCTGCCGCTGCCATCACCGGCCACTTCACCGACGTTCGCACCTGGGAGTTCAAAAACTAATGAAGCCAATCAAAACCATCACCTCAATCCCCGCGCCGCTCGACCGCGCCAACGTGGATACTGACCAGATCATCCCCAAGCAGTTCCTCAAACGCATTGAGCGCACCGGCTACGGCGAATTTCTTTTCTACGACTGGCGCCGCATTCAGGACGGCCCCGACGCCGGCAAGCCTGACCCTGCCTTCGTGCTCAACGAACCGCAGTACAAAAATGCGAAGATCCTTCTCGCCGGAAAAAACTTCGGCTGCGGCTCCTCGCGCGAACACGCCGCCTGGGCACTCGCCGACTTCGGTTTCCTCTGCGTCATCGCCCCCACCTTTGCAGACATCTTCTACTCCAACGCCGGCAAGAACGGCATCCTGCTCGTCACGCTCCCCGAAGACGTCGTGCAGCAGATGCTCAATCATTCCGTCGCCGACCCGACCTACTCCATCACCGTCTCGCTCGAGGACCTTACCGTCACCGACTCGCTCGGCCACACCTCCACCTTCACCATCGATCCCTTCCGCCGCTACTGCCTGCTCGAAGGCCTCGATGACAT
>CAIZGA010000421.1 GCA_903932385.1 uncultured Acidobacteriota bacterium | reverse complement strand
AGTGGCTCACAAACTCCGCGTAGTTGTTAATTTTGTACCGGCTCTTCCGGAACCAGCGCCCAGAGGGTGTAAATGCCCAGCATTGTGCCGAGCGGGATACGAATCAATGTAAGCACGGTGGTGAGAATGGCCAGCACCCGCGCCCAGCCGGCATTCATCAGCAGGCCAACGCCGCTTATCAGCGCGAGTACGCCGCGCACCAACGCAAACTGCGCCAGCAGCGGCAGAAAAGCGCCGAAGCCGTGCAGACCCATCGGCAGGCTGCCCATGTTGGACCAGAGATGGAAGGAGTTGAAGAGAATGGAAAACAGCAGCATCCGCGCCAGCAGGGTATAGAGGCCGTCGACTATCCACAGAATGCCAAGCGTGCGGCGATGGCGTTCACTGCGCGGGATGCGTGCGGCGGGAACTTGTGTTGCCGCGGGAGTGGGGGCCGCCGCCTGCGTTGCAACTTGGCCAGCAACCTGGGCCGCCCCGCAGTTGGAGCAGAAGCGTGAGCCGTCTGAAATTTGCCTGCCGCAGGTTGTACAGAACATCTTGCCTCCGTGTGCGCTGATGCAAACGCAACTCTGCAGAAATTTTACGCCCTGCAGGTTTTTACACGGTTTGTGAAGATGCTGTGGAGAAATTCGTGTGTGTTTCGCACCCGCATTTCGCACTTGGCACCGTGGCGGATTACGATAACCGATGTGGGTCTATTGCCAGAAATTCCCGGGAAGTTGCACGAGATCAGCGCGTCGGCGCTGGAGTGGGAACGGCTGCGCGAATTCATCGCCGGCTATGCCAGTTCTCCTGTGGGCCGCGCGTGGATAACTTCGCTGACGCCGACCAACGATGCGGCGTGGCTGCAACTGCAGCATGGCCGCACGGAAGAAGTGTGTTCGCTGCTGGCCGCGCAGGTGAGTTTTGATTTTCATCCGCTCTTCGACGCCACCACGCTGCTGGATAAATCGCGCATTGCCGGCGCGGTGCTGGAAGCGTTGGAGATTCGCCGCATACTGGGCCTGGCCGAATGCGTCGTCGCATGGCGACTGCTGATGGCCGCGCCGCCGGAAGGCGTTGAAGCGTGGCCGGAGTTGCAATCGCTCAGCGAGCCGCTGATGCATTCCGACCCCGCCGGCCTGGTGCGTTCGCTGCAGGGACGCATTGAACCCGACGGCAGCCTGAATGATTCCGCTTCTCCCGAGCTGCGCCGTTTGCGCCGCGAGATGGAACGCCAGCAGCGGCAGATTGAAGACACGTTGCGCGCCCAACTGCGCAAGTTGAGCAGCGACGGCAGCACGCAAGACGAACTCATCACCGTGCGCGGCGAGCGGTTTGTGATTCCCATCAAGGCCGAACATCGGCGGCGCGTGGCCGGCGTGGTGCACGGCGCAAGCTCCAGCGGCCAGACATTTTTCGTCGAACCGCTCGATGTCATCGAAGAAAACAACGAACTGGTGCGGCTTCTCGATGAAGAGCAGGCCGAGGTGCAACGCGTGTTGATGGCGATGACACGCGAAATCGGCCAGCATGCACTGACGCTTTCAGCCGGTGCAAAAATTCTCGCGGAAGTGGAATCGCATTTTGCGCGGGCACGCTTTGCGCGCGAGTACAACGCAGTACGTCCGAATTTTCCCGCTGCAGGAAATGAAACATTGCAATTGAAGGCGGCGCGGCATCCGCTGCTGGAGATGCGGTTGCGTGCAGCGGGTGAAGCATCACGCCTGGTGCCGCTGGATTTGTCATTCCTCATCGATGAAGAAACCGCCACAACGGCGCGGCAGATGATTATCAGCGGCCCGAATACCGGCGGCAAAACGGTGACGCTGAAGACGCTGGGTCTGCTGGCGTTGATGGCACAGGCGGGCATGCCGGTCCCGGCCGAGGAGGCCACGCTGCCGCTCTTCACCGCGGTTTACGCGGACATCGGCGACGCGCAATCCATCGAGCAAAGCCTTTCCACTTTCTCCGCGCACATCGCCAACATTAATCGCATCACCGCGGCGGCCGATGCCGGATCGCTGGTGCTGCTGGATGAACTTGGTTCGGCGACCGATCCAGATGAAGGTTCTGCGCTCGCAGTTTCCGTTGCGGAGGATTTTCTCCGCGCACGCGCGTGGTGTTGCATCACCACGCACCTTACTGCGCTGAAGGTCTACGCAGCCAACCACGACGGCGTCATCAACGCAGCGGCTGGCTTCGACGAACAAACACTCGCGCCCACTTATCGGCTGCGCATCGGTGTGCCGGGTGCATCGGCCGGTATCAACATTGCCGAGCGGCTCGGGTTGAATGCCAACATCATTCGCCGCGCACGGGAACGGGTGCAATCGCAGGCCGCAGAAATTTCCCGCTTCATTGATCAACTGCATGCGCAACTCGCAGCGGCGACTGAAGAAAGAAATACCCTGCGCGAACGCGAGCGCGAAGTGATGCGGGAAAAATTGCGGCTGGAACAGGAAGGCCGCAAAGAACAGCGCACTAAAGTAAAAGACTTGGAAGTAAAACTGCTTTCGTTGCTGAAGGATTTTGAGTATCAACTGCGCGAAACCGTGAAGGCGATTGAAGACCGTGCGGCGGCGCAGAAGTTGAGCAAGGAGGCCGAGCGGCGCATTGCTCGGCTGCGGCGCGAATTCAGCGAGCAGTTTAATTCGACCGTCGTCGCGCACAATACCGGCGCCGACACGGGCGATACAAATGCGCAGCCGCATGTGGTGCGCCACGTCAGCGCGGGCGATGTGGTCCGGCTGAAGACGCTGGGTCGCAACGCCACTGTGTTGCGCGCGCTCGACGGCAACGCGTGGGAGATGTCTGTCGGTGCGATGAAGATGCGCGTGGCGCGCGATGAAATTGCCGAAGTGGTGAAGAGTGCACATGAAAATGTCTCGCCGCTGACCGCTGTGCGCAGCAGGAAAAATATTTCCGTCTCCATGAGTTCCGGCGGCATGCGCGGGCATGAGATTGATGACGACGGTCCCTCGGTGGGCATGGAAATTAATGTCATCGGCCAGACGGCGGATGAAGCGCAGGATTCCGTGGAAAAATTTCTCGACCGCGCTTTTCTTGCCGGCCTCACGCGAGTCCGCATTGTGCACGGCACCGGCATGGGAGTATTGCGGCGCACGCTGCGAAATTATTTGAAGCAGCACCCGCAGGTCTCCGGTGTTACTGAACCGCCGCACAATGAAGGCGGCGCCGGCGCAACAATTGTGGACCTGAAAGAATAAGCCGTATTAGCCCGCCAGTTTCTTTTCTTCCTTCTCTACTTTGTGCAGCAGCGGTGCGCCCCACGCGCCCATCGCCAGCAGAGCGCCGAAGAGGATTACCGCATCCACGCTGAGCCGCCCTTCGTGTGACCAGTACGCCAACGGATCCAGGCTGAGCCACAACGCGAATTCATCCAGCGTAAGCGCCGCGCCCACGCCGTACATGATGGATAGTATGTGGCTTGCAAGAATGGAATTCGGCGTAGCGCGCGTGCCCCACTCAGAGAGCGTGGCGTAGCCGCTGGCCAGCAGCAGAAGAATTCCCCAAACAAGATGATGGATGTGTTGGCCGTGCATCTCCACATAACCAAACGGGCCCACGTGGTGCGTGATGGAAGCCACCAGCAGCCGCACCGCAAGAAATGTGACGATGAAGCTGATGGAAGCAAGAAACATTCGCCGCCGTGGACGGTCCGGTATGTGTTGGTGGATGATGATGCCCAGCCGCGTGAGATGCAGCACCAACAGCATCGCCGCGCTGGCAACCAGAATGAATACGATGAGAAAGATGGCTCCGGAAAGATGCATAGCTGATGGTATAGCCAAGCCAGCCAAGGGGCACAACCATTACATTAGTAGGTGTCAGGAAATTAAGCCCGCGTACGTTTTACCTTCGGAGGTACCATGCAGCGCCGCCAGTTTTTGACATCGTCCCTCGCCACCGCCGCCGTAACAGCAGCCGCCGCAACTCCGCTGGCCGCGCAATCGCAACCCAGCCCGCAACAGTTCTATCTGCTGCGCCGCTACCACCAGCAGTCCGGCCCGCAGACCAAGCTGACCTCGAACTACATTAGCGATGCGCTAATGCCGGCGCTGGACCGCATGCGCACGCAGATTGGCCTGGGGCCCGTCGGCGCCTTCAACCTCAGCTTCGGATCCGAAACTCCGGCGACCTACGTGCTCATCCCCGGCACCTCGGCGAAAGCGCTGGCCACGCTCGACCTGAAGCTGGCCGAGGACGCGGAATTTTTAAAAGCTGCCGATGCTTTCTGGAATGCGCCGGCCATCGCGCCCGCTTTCATCCGTGCGGAGTCCACGCTGATGTCGGCCTTCCCCGGCTGGCCGCGCCTCACACCCGCTCCCGGAGCGGCCACCAAGGCCAAGCGCATCTACCAGCTGCGCACCTACGAAAGCCCCAGCTACGGCGACCATGTGCGCAAGGTGGAGATGTTCCACAAAGGTGAGTTTTCTTATTTTCAGCAGGCGGGATTCGACTGCATCTTCTTTGCCGATGTGCTGGTGGGCGCGCAACTGCCGTGCCTCACCTACATGCTCAGCTTCGATTCGCTCGCGCATCACGACACGCTGTGGTCGGCCTTCAGCAATAATCCGGACTGGAAAAAATTGTCCGCCTCGCCGCGCTACAACTACGAGAGCATCGTCAGCAACGTCAGCAATCTGATCCTCTCGCCGCTCGCCTGCTCGCAGGTGTAGGTGTTGAATGCAAAACAAAGCCGGGAGATTTTCTCCCGGCTTTTTCATTTAACTTTTTTCAACCACTCAGATGCGCATCGGCATGATGACGTAGCGGTAGCGGTATTCGCCGTCGGCTTCTTCGGGGCGCACCTGGCCGGCAGACTGCGAGTCCTTGAACTCCAGCCGCACTTCCGGCGTGCCCACCACTTTCAGGAACTCCAGCAGGTAATCGGAGTTGAAGCCCACCACCAGCGGGTCAAATGTGTAGGGCGTTTCAATCGAGTCTTCGCTCTCGCCGGAGTCGGGCGAGCTGGCCGAAAGCTTCAGCTCATTCTGTTCCAGCTTCAGCTTGATGGCCTTTGAACGCTCATCGGCGAACTGCGCCACCAGTTGCAGCTTGGCGCCGAGCTCATCGGCCTTCACCACGGCAAACTTGTTGTTGTCGCGCGGCATCACGGCGTCGTAGTTGGGGAACTGGCCGGTGAGTTTGCGCGAGGTCAGCGTGCGGCCACCGATGCGGAAGTA
Source organism: uncultured Acidobacteriota bacterium (assembly GCA_903932385.1). Classification (GTDB taxonomy): domain Bacteria; phylum Acidobacteriota; class Terriglobia; order Terriglobales; family Acidobacteriaceae; genus CAIZGA01. Next base: position 124 of record CAIZGA010000421.1, on the reverse strand, counting down.
CAGCGTCTGCTCGTCATCGGCAAAGGCGACAAATTCTTCTTCAGTATTTGAAAGCAGCGAAGAAAGCTCCTGCAGCGCCTTGCGCGGGATGAGGATTTTCTTTTCGCCGTTGATGCCGGCCAGT
>CAIZGA010000420.1 GCA_903932385.1 uncultured Acidobacteriota bacterium | reverse complement strand
TCGCTTCCAGTTCAGCAAGCGCTAGAACGAATTTTTGTTGCTGGCCTTTGGGCCCCGAAATTTTGGGGTCCATTGGCTGGCAGTATTTCGCAGTTGGAGTTCAATTTCCCAAAGAAGTGGGATTCAATCTGGGCGTGAGTGTCAGGCCGTGCCTGATGCGGTAATCGAAGCCCGGATGCATCCGGAAAGATTTAGATCATGGCAACCATCACAATGAAGGAACTGCTCGAAGCGGGCGTTCACTTCGGACATCAGACCAAGCGCTGGAACCCCCGGATGAAGGAATATATCTTCGGCGAGCGCAACGGCATTTACATCATCGACCTGCAAAAGACGCTGAAGATGTTCAAGGAAGCCAGCAAGTACGTCACCGATGTGACCTCTGCCGGCGGCACCGTTTTGTTTGTGGGCACCAAGCGCCAGGCGCAGGATGCGGTGGCCGAAGAAGCCAACCGCGCCAGCCAGCCGTACATCAACAGCCGTTGGCTGGGTGGTTTGCTGACCAACTGGGTGACCGTGCAGAAGAGCGTGAAGCGTCTGCAGGAGCTGGACGAAATGGCGACCGATGGCCGCTATGAGCTGCTGACCAAGAAGGAAGTCATCAAGCTGGAACGCGAGCGCAAGCACCTCCAGACCAACCTGGCCGGCATCAAAAACATGAAGCGCCTGCCGGATGCGATTTTCGTGATCGACTCCAACAACGAAGCCATCGCCGTGGCAGAAGCCCGCAAGCTGGGCATCCCCGTGGTAGCCGTTGTGGATACGAACTGCGATCCGACCGTGGTCGACTACGTGATTCCGGGCAACGATGACGCGCTGCGTGCCATTCGCCTCTTCGCCTCCAAGATTGCCGATTCGGCTGTCGAAGGCGTGCAGATGGTGGGCGACAAGGCATTTGCTGAAGCGACTGCCGATGTGAACGTGGAAGCGCCGGTGGTGGATGAAGCCGAAGCCCTCGCTGCGGCACCGGAAGCAGCCGAAGCGGCTGAAGGCGGAGAAGTGGTGGACCTGGAAGCTGCCCTGGGCGGCGGCATCCGCAAGGCCACAGCAGCCGAAGAGGCCGAGGCAACAGCCGAAGCCCTGTAGCCAACCTGCAAGCTGTAAAAGCGTGGTGGCCACGCCTGACGAGCAGGTAACGGTCGCCGCGCTTTTCTTATGTCCGCAGTTGGAAATACACACTGGATTCACACTGAAGTACTGGAATGAAACGAGCGGCGCACACCGTGCCGCGCAACAAACAGGAGCAAAGGAATGTCTACCGTGAGCGAAAAGATTGATGCAAAGCTGGTGAAGGAACTGCGCGAGAAGTCCGGCGCACCGATGGGCGACTGCCTGAAGGCGCTGCAGGAAGCCAAGGGCGACATGGAAGAGGCGTTCGTTGTGCTGCGCAAGCGCGGCATGGCCTCGGCGGCGAAGAAGTCCGCCCGTTCGACCAATGAAGGCGCGGTGGGGACCTACATCCACGCCGGCGGCAAAATCGGCGTGCTGATTGAAGTGAACTGCGAGAGTGACTTTGTGGCGCGTACGGAAGATTTCCAGGAACTGCTGCGCGACATCGCCATGCACATTGCGGCGACTGACCCGCGTTACATCCGCAAGGAAGACGTAACCGAAGCCGACATGGCGCGCGAGAAGGACATCTACCGTTCGCAGGCCGCAGCAACGGGCAAACCGGCGCCGGTGGTTGAAAAAATCGTCGAAGGCAAGATGAGCAAGTTCTACGAGGAAGTCTGCCTGCTGGAGCAGCCTTACATCAAGGACAATTCGTTGACGGTAGCCCAGTTGATTGCCACCAAGATCGCCCGGACCGGCGAGAACATCACGGTGGCCCGGTTCGTGCG
>CAIZGA010000419.1 GCA_903932385.1 uncultured Acidobacteriota bacterium | reverse complement strand
GCTGGGCTTAGTGGGAAAGGGAATTGGTAGCGGATTCAAACTGCCCGGCGGATGCATCTTCAGCGTGCCGCCAGCACGGTCCAAATCGTCGAGTGTGGCCGCGTTGATGTGGTCGCCGTCTGCGGTCAGGAAGAGAATGCGCGCCTCATTCAGGTCGAGCGTTGCATCGCTGTCATTTTGCACGATGAGCCGTACGGGAAGAAATCCGACGGAGAGATAGTCGAAGCGGAGAAATTTTTGCTTGTCGTTTGTATCCACCGGATCAACGGCGATGGTGACGTGTTCGCCGGCATGCGTTTCAAAGCAGGGATACTCCGTAGCGGCGTGCAGCGGTGGTGCGGTGTGGTCGGCGGCGTGGACGGTCGAGATGTCCGCGCTAATCGACAGCAGCACGGCAATGCCGAGTGCGGCCAGAATATTGCGCGATGTTTGTACTGCTTTGCCGCTCATTTTTTGATGCCCTTCCATTCTTGCGAAGAAACCGATGCGCAAGAATCATGCAACGCAATTATCATCGTCGATATGGTTTGAATGCAATGCGGTGGTCGCTTGTGTACATCAGCGCCAACGCGCTGCACATGAATATAGACGGTGCCGTGGGGACTTTGGGGGTAAGGCAAGCGTGTTAATTCTGCTGGGCTACAATTTGCTGCTGCTGCTGGTGCTGGTGGTGGGATCACCGTACTGGCTGCTGCGCATGGCCACCAGCGGCAAATATCGCGCTGGCCTGGCCGGTCGGCTGGGTGTTGTACCGCATGCGTTGCGAGAAGCGGTTGCAGGTCGTGAAGTCATCTGGCTGCATGCCGTCAGTGTAGGTGAAGTGATTGCCGCCAGCCGCGTTGTGGCCGAGTTACGAACCTCGCTGCCGGAGTATGTCGTCGTCATCTCAACTACAACGCGCACGGGGCAACAGTTGGCGCGCGAACGCTTTGGAGCGGCAACAGTTTTTTATTTTCCGCTGGATTTTACCTGGGTGGTGCGCCGCTATCTGCGGGCACTGCGGCCCAGCGTCTTGGTGCTGGCAGAAACAGAATTCTGGCCGGTGCTGTTGGATGAATGTTTTCGTCGCATGATTCCGGTGGCTGTTATCAATGCGCGAATTTCTGACCGCTCCTATCCGCGATACCTTCGCCTGCGCTGGTTGTGGAAGCAACTGCTACAGGGCGTGGATGATTTTCAAGCGCAGAGCGAACTCGATGCCGAGCGGCTGCGCGCGATTGGTGCGCCGGCACATCGGGTACGCATCGGTGGCAACCTGAAATTTGATGTTAGAGCAGCCGGCGACAACGCCGTGACGCGCGCGATGAAATCCGCAACGCAGAAGGATACGAAAATCATCGTGGCGGGCAGCACGCTGGATGGCGAAGAGTCGATGCTGCTGGCCGCTTGGCCGAAAATTCTACAAGCAGAGCCGAACGCAGTTCTGCTGCTGGCTCCACGACACCCGGAACGTTTTGATGCAGTGGCGAAGTTGTTGAGTGCTTCGCAGGTGCATTGGCGACGTCGCAGCGAATGGTTGTGCAATAACGAACCGGTCGAGAAAATTTCTGTGGGCAGCGTGTTACTACTCGACTCCATCGGCGAACTTGCCGGTTGCTATGGATTAGCGACGGTGGCGTTCGTCGGCGGCAGTCTGGTTCCCGCCGGCGGACATAATCCTTTGGAGCCGACGCAGTTTGGTGTGCCTGTGGTGATGGGGCGTTCGCTGGAAAATTTTCGCGCGATTGCCGAAGAGATGCTGGCGAATGATGCGTTGCTGCTGGTGGATGAATCCACGCTGGCTGAAACGCTGACGCAGTTGTTGCAGCATCCTGCCGGCGCTGCCGCAATTGGCGCACGAGCGCGCGATGTTTTTGAATCGAAGGCCGGTGCGACGGTGCGCTGTGTGCAGGCGATTCTGCGGCTGGTTTCACGCAGGCACGAGTGGGAACGCCGACTACAGGAGGCGCCGCGTGAATAAATCGCGACGCAAATCTCGCAGACCGTTGCTGCTGCCGCTGAATGCAATCTACGGAGCCGTTGTCGCCGCGAAGAATTCTTTGTACGACGCAGAACATATGTATACCCAACGGCTGCAGTGGCCGGTGATCAGCGTGGGCAGCCTCTCTGCTGGCGGCGCGGGAAAAACTCCCTTCACTCTGCTGCTGGCTGAAACACTCAAGCGGCATGGCTGGCAGCCAGATGTTCTCTCGCGTGGCTATGGAAGAAAATCAAGCGGCTGTGCGCAAGTACAGGTTAATGGTAGTGCTCGCGAGTTTGGCGATGAGCCAGTGCTGATGGCTGCGCGTGGCTTGGATGTTTTTGTTGCCAATCGTCGCAGCGATGCTGGGACGTTGGCCGAGTCAACGCTCGAGGCAACTCCGCGGCGCTTGCATTTGTTGGACGATGGTTTTCAGCACAGACGTCTGCAACGCGATATCAACATAGTGTTGCTGACGGCCGAAGATTGGGCGGACAAATTATTGCCTGCCGGCAATCTTCGCGAACCGATGGTAAGTTTGCGTCGCGCCGATGCCATTGTGTTGCGCGAAAAGGATGCAGCGCTCGAGCCGCAACTACGCCAATGGTTGCAGGAAAATAATTTCCAACCTCAACTGATTCGTATTCGACGCACATTGGCCGTAGTCAACACGACACCGCATCCGCTGCTCTTCTGCGGTATAGCGCGACCGCAGGATTTCTCTGCAATGCTGCAAGCTGCCGGGCATGATGTTTCGCGCGGCATGATTGCGTTTCGCGATCATGAACCGTATACGCCTGCGAAGATTGCATCGTTGGTGAGCGAAGCCAAACGCTTGCAGGCAGACGGATTCATCACGACAGAAAAAGATGCAATGCGGCTAACGCCGGAACTGCGCGCGGAGTTGGAGAAAGCAGGACCGCTGGCTGTTGCTGTTTTGCAAACGCGTTTTTGCGACGAAGACGCAGCCATGCAATGGTTGCTGCCACAGTTGGCCAAGTTGTCGGAGTCGATGAAAGAGCAGACACGATGAGCGCGAAAAAATATCTGGTTGTGCGGTTGGGTGCCATGGGCGATGTATTGCATGCCATGCCTGCCGTTGCGGCACTACGCCACGCAGACCCCGAGGCGCAGATTCATTGGGTGGTGGATCCGCGTTGGCTGCCGCTGTTGGCTGCTACCGCCGACGCCGCGCCGCGTAGTGATGCAATGCCGTTGGTAGATAAATTTCATCTAGCAGATACTCGCGCCTGGACACAGAAGCCGTTTTCTCCCGTCACGCTGGAATCAGTTCTGGACCTGCGACGCGAATTGCGCGAGCATAACTTTGATGCGGCGCTGGATTTTCAGGGCAGCATCCGCTCCGCGGTGATAGGGCGGTTTGCGCAGACGCAGCGATTGGTAGGGAGTGATGATCCGCGCGAACGGCCGGCTCGATGGTTGTACAGTGAACGCGTGCAGACGCACATGAGTCATGTCGTCGATCAAGCGCTGGAGGTTGCCAGCGTTGGTTGCAATACTTCGCTCAATGCAGCAAATACACTTTTGCCGCTGGACATGGATGCCGAGCAGTGGTGTGCGCAGATGTTGGCACAGGATTCTTCAGGTCATCTAGACCTTGCCGTGGTCACCGCAGGCGCTGGTTGGGGTGCGAAGCGTTGGCCGGCCGAACGATATGGTGAAGTGGCCGCAGGACTGGCCGATGCAGGGCTTGCCGTATATGTGAACTGCGGGCCGGGTGAAGAAGAAATGGCGCGCAAAGTAGTGGAGTCGAGTGGCAAACGCGCACGCGTATTGAGCGCATCGCTGCCACACTTGATGGCCATGCTGCGTCGCGCGAGGATTTTTATCGGCGGTGACACCGGGCCGCTGCATCTTGCTGCAGCACTCCGCGTTCCGGTCATCGGTCTCTACGGGCCGACCGATCCCGAACGCAACGGGCCTTATGGCACGCAGTCAATTGTGCTGCGGCATGCCATCAGCCGACGCGACCATACGCGTCATGCTGCGACCGAAGCGGGACTGATGGAGATATCTGCACGTGCCGTGCTGGACGCGGCACGCAACCTGCTGCAACAATCAAAGAGCGGACTACAAACGGCGGGTATGCACGGCATGACGCTGGTGAGCGAGTTTTGATTATTTCGGTGTAAGGATAAAAATGACGGAAGCAACGCAAGAGCGTACCAGTTGGCCGTGGAAAAAAATTGCCCGGCGCATTCGCGTGCCTGCGGGGTTCATTTTTGCAGTGGTATATCTTTGGACGGCACGGTTCACCATGACACGCACTTCGCTGGAGTGGAGCTTATTGCTGGTGCTGCCGGGTCTTCTGTTACGAGCCTATGCTTCCGGCTACGTGAAGAAAAATGCTGAGCTAACAACGACCGGCCCCTACGCCCACACGCGCAATCCGCTTTATCTTGGTTCAATTTTAATTGCCGCCGGATTTGGTGCCGCATCGCAAAATATTTGGCTGGTGCTGGCGATGCTGCTTCTATTCCTGTTGATTTATCTGCCAGTGATTCGTGGCGAAGAAGAATATCTGCGCGGAAAGTTTTCCGGCTTCGATGACTATGCTTCGCATGTGCCGCGCTTGTTGCCTCGTGTGCTGGCATACAAGACGCCGATGGCCCTGGCCGCTGCTGCAGAGGATGCCGCAGACAATCCCGCGAGCTTTTCTTTGCAGCTTTACCGGCGTCACCGCGAGTACAATGCGCTTATGGGCGCAGTGGGAATGTATGCGCTGCTGGCGTTGATTTTGTATCTTGCACACTGATACCCGCACAGTTTCCCAAGAAAGTATTTTGATATCAAGCGGCAGCGAGGGCCGAAGGTTGAATAAATTTTCTATCCCAGCTTGTCGTAATCTTCGCGGAAAAATCGCATGGCTTCTGTTGCTTGCCTGTGCATGCACAGCAGCATCAGCACAGACGTCGTTCATCTCCTCCACAACTTTGCCGCCGCTTACGCCGCCGCCGGATACCTATACATTTCCCACCCACCTCACGCTCACCTACAACGTGGAGTGGCGCGTCTTTACTGCAGGCAAAGCGGTGTTTCATGTCGATACAATGGGCAACGAAGTTCATGTGACAGCAGAGGCAACAACCTACGGCGCGCTGAATATGTTATTCCCCGTCACCGACCATTTCGATGCAGTTTTCGATGCGCGTACCGGATGTTCCTCCCATGCAGGCAAATTGATTCAGGAAGGTCGCCGCAAAGTGGATACACAGTTTTCATTTGACGGTGCACATGGTGTGCAGACCATGACTGAAAAAAATTTGGTAAAGGGAAACAGCAAGCGGCAGCAGGCCTCTATCCCCGCATGCGTAATGGATTCGCTTTCGTCCTTGTTTTACATTGCGTCGCAACCGCTGCAGCCAGATCAAAGCTTTCAGTTTCCGCTGACAGATTCGCTGCATACTTTTGCTGTTACGCTGCGAACGGAAACGCGTGAGGATTTGAAGTCCACCGTTTCGCCGAACACGACTTACCATACGGTGCGCGTGCAACCTGTGGCGCAGACCGGTGTGGTGAAGAACCGCGAAAAGCTTCAGATTTGGTTTACCGATGATGCGCGGCACATCCCCGTGCAGATGCGCGCCAGCCTTTTGTGGGGGCCCATCACCTTCAGCCTGATTAGCATCGAACAAAAATAGCCTTCACATGATGCGGTAACGTTCGCGCATTAATCGCTGCAGTCGCGGTTGATAGATCAAACTCCACGCAAGCTCCTTGCCCGGAAACATGGCAAGTGCTGCGGTTCGCGCGTCGGCCACCATCTGCGATGCCTGATCGAGCGACAGCGTTGCATCCTGCGCAATCACCGACATTACCATGTTCATCATCATGTTTAGTCGTCGCAGCAGGCGCTGCTCTTCAATCGCCTCTTCAGAACTATTGCTTGTTGGTTTACTTTTGGAAATTTCGCGCGAAGTGGATGGACCCGCAGCCATTGGTTCTTGTCGCGATGGGTTTTCCGGCAAGCCGACCTCCCGTGGGGAAAGAGCTTGGTGGCATCCTAACTCTTTTATCGCGATTGCGCCACGTAGGCATTCGCGGTGGCGTGTCCAGCAGAATCCATCAGCACTGTCACCTGTCCCACGCGATCCGTGCGGAAATACCGCACGTTGTTCGTCGTCAGAGTATCCAACACTTCCTGCTTGGGATGACCGAATGGATTTTCGCGACCAACAGAAATAATCGCAACGCTGGGTGCAATCACATGTAGAAATTCCGGTGTTGTTGAAGTTTTGCTGCCATGATGCGCGACTTTCAGCAGCGTGACCGGCTCCAGCAAACCACTGGCCAGCATGCCAGCTTCACTGGGCGCTTCCGCATCACCTTCCAGCAGCGCACGGCTGGCACCGTTGTCCAACTCAAGCACAAGCGAATCATTATTGGCGAGACGCGGGCCAATCTGTGTCTCGCGCGGCGGCCACAACACGCGTATAGGAAGCGCGCCCAACTGCAGACGGTCTCCGATGTAATAGTGTCGAACTGGGATGTGCAGATCGGCAGCGGTGGCAAGCAGGGTGCGTTCTTCGCTGGCATCCAGCGAACTGCCGAGCCACAACTCACGCGGTCGAAAATTCCGCAGCACGGCCGGCATGCCGCCCATGTGGTCGCTGTGCGGATGCGTAATGGCGACAACATCCAGCCGATGAATATTGCGAGACCAGAGGTAAGGCGAGACAACTTCTTCGCCAATATCGAAGGCGGAGCTTTCATCATTGCTGGCGTGGTGAAACGGTAGGCCGATGGGGCCACCTGCATCAACCAGCAGTGAACGGCCATCCGGCGAGATGGCGAGAATTGAGTCTCCCTGGCCAACATCAATTACGCTGACTTCGAGCTTGCCCGGCGTGTATTGCATCGGTCCAGTCCACAGGCTGCATACAACAAAGCAGGCAAGGCAAAGGATGGATGCAGAAAGCGACCGAACTGCTTTTCTTCCAGCAAGCAGAATTGCTATCGCAAGAAACGAAACAGCGGCAATCGCTGCATACGCGTCTGGTGCAGGAGTTCGTATCGCAGAAAAATAAAAGCTTGCCGCGTGGAAGTGTGCGAGTATGGCGGCAAACCACTCTGCGATATGCAAGATGGCGGCGGCAAGTGACATGGGCAGAAGCGCAAGCCATGGTGAGATGCTTGCAGCGAGAAACGAAAGCATTCCCAGCGGCGCGAGTACCAGTAGCAGCGGAAGCGCAACCAGATTGGCCGGCAACGCCAACAATGGAACGCGATGAAACCAGACCGCCATGGGCAGCGTCATCACAACTTCAACGATGATGGAGACCAATGCAAGCTCTGCGGTCCAGAGCACGACGCGCAACAGGGTAGCCGGCACATTGCGCCAGCGTTGGCCGAATACAGTTGCAAAATGCGTTTGGAGAATCCGTAAAGTGAGCCGGAACTGCGCCAGCCGCGGCTCGAGCGTTGCATCAATCTCTTGCAGTTGCAGATGTCGTATTGCCCGCGCATAAGGAAGAAATGTCGATTCGCCAAGCGGCATCGCAATTCCGGAAATGGCGAGCACCGCCAAAGCGGTCATCTGGAAGCTCGCATCAAAAAGTTGATGCGGTGATACCACAAGTAGGATGAGTGCTGTAATGCCGAGCGCATTCAGCGGAGGCGTAGTTCTCCACAGCAAGCGAGCCATGGCAAAGATGGTGGTCATCACCAGCGCGCGCTGCACTGGCTCTCCAAAGCCGGTGAGCAGCGCATAGAACGCAGCCACGGCAATCATCAGAATCAACGACCATTTTTCCGAGATACGCATTTTTCGCAATAGAAAATATACGATCGCGGCAATCAGTGCGATATGCAGGCCGGAAACAACAAAGAGGTGGAAGGACCCCGTGCTGACGAAATTTGATTTCAACATGCGGTCAAGCCGAGTGCGGTCGCCGAAGAGCATGGCAGCAAAAGCGCCGGCATCCTCTGCGTGTAGTTGCAAGGTTCGTGGCAGACTGCGATTGGCTTGTGAATCAACGTAACGCTCAAGCTGCGATGCGGCCCAAACTTGTGCAGTATGAATACGGCAGGCAATGTGCGCTCCGTGGCTGGGTGTACCGTGTGTGATTGCAGCAGCGGTGACGGTGGCATGAGCGCCGATGCCATTCTGTGCGAGATAAGCAGCAAAGTCCCATGCGCCAGCGTTCATGAATTTGTCGGGAGCATGAAGTATCGCAGTCGTAGATATTTCTTCGCCGCATTGCCATTGCATCGCATGGTCGCTGTCGTCATGCACAATCATGCGAACGCCGCCAGAGATGGGCGCCATCTTCGCGACGTCACCGCTGAGGTCTTCGATGTATTGAAGTTGCACATCCAGCAAGAATGCGTGACTCTCGCTGTCGCTAACGGCTGGTGTAATGCGTTCAATGCTGCCAGTAAATCTTCGACTAAGACCATCAGCATCGAGTAGCAGCGCTGCCTGAGAATTATTGGGCGGTTCAAGTTCGGCAGCAAGCCAGCCAAGCCCGCACCACATCACGCACAGCGGCAGCACCATGACTCGCGGAGCACGATACATCGCAATGAATGCGAGTGCGGCGGATCCAAGTAGAAGCTCCAGCAGCGATGTGGGCGTCAGCCAACGCCAATGCATCATGCCGATACCAATGGCAAAACATGCAGCCACTAGCAGCATGGGTGTTGAACGCACAGAAACGCCCGCTTGCAGTTGCCTGGGCCGCAGCGGTGCAGGGTGTGACGCAGTGCCGCTCTTCGAGTCAGCGTCCATAACGTACGGTTGTAAATGCTTGCGTGAATGATAGCGATACGCCGACGGCACGGCAACAGGGAATTATTTTTTCAGCAGAGCGACCGCTTCAATGTGGCTGGTTTGCGGAAACATATCGAAGAGATGCAACTGCGTGCAGCGATATCCATCAGCGATTAGCGTTGCCATGTCGCGGGCCAGGGTCGGCGGATCGCAGGAGACATAAGCAATTTCCGGAGGAGCAATCGCAGCCAGCGCGCGGCATACATCCGGGCCAAGACCAGCGCGCGGGGGATCCAGCACAACATACTCCGGCGCAGGCAGGCGACGAAGTTGTGCCTGTTTAAGAAATGAATTTGTTTCTGCGTGATGGATGCTGCAGTCGGCAGATATGCCGGCCAAGTTGTGCCGCAGCGCTGGCAGTGACGCGAGGGAGGATTCAACCGCCGTCACACTGGAGTATTTTCCCGCCAGCGCACGCGCAAACAAGCCTACGCCGGAGTACAGGTCCCATGCGCTGCTACCGCTGCGGGATGTCGTCACACAGGCGAGCAACTCCGGCAGTAGATGACGGTTCGCCTGAAAAAAAGCGCCGTGAGGAATTCGATAATCTGCTGTGCCGAGAAGATAATCAATCCCATCTGCATCAGAGTTTCCACGCCAGGCAAGTGAACGCAGCTGCGGCAAAGTTTCGCGTAGCGAATTCTGTAGCGCATCCAATTTCGGATTTGTGGAATTCTCATCGCGCGCAGACAGTGTAATCTGCAGTGCACTTTCGTCAGCCGTGCAAAGCAGTTCAACTTCTGCCGTGGAAGAAAGTAAATCCAGCGCTGCGAGATCTTCATACGCGGCAGACTCCAAAGCGAATGCCGCGCGCATCAGCAACGGCGAGGAAATCGGGCACTCGCGAATCGGGACTATCTGGTTAGTATGTGCGCGCGTATAGCCGAGGCGTATGCGGCCTTCCAGCAGCGTGACATGCAGGCGGATGCGATTGCGATATTCCCAGGGCGCGGCCGTGTGCAGTTGAATCGCCGGCAGCTCTGGTTGCAGTTTTCTGATGCCGGCACGGTCCAGTGATTCCTGCAAAATGCTGCGCTTGATTTCTATTTGCGACTCCACAGTCGCGTGTTGATAATCGCAACCACCACAAACACCGTAGTGCTGGCAACGCGGCTCAATCCGCGCGGGTGATGGTTGAATCACGCGCAGCAGAGTTGCATTGGCAAACTGTTTTTTCTCTGTTTGAATTTCAACTTCAACAATTTCGCCGGGCAGCGTCATCGGGATGAAGACGGTTTTACCACCGCGTGCAGCGCCATCGGCAGGTACGCGTGCCAGGCCGGCTCCGCCGTAAATTGCTTTCTCAATCGTTAGTGTTAGCTTGGGTTGCCTCATGCCAACCCCATGTAGAACAGACTCAGACGCGGCAGCGAACGCGCTTCCAGCAAACGCTTGCGCAGGAATTGCTGTTCAATCTGCCGCGATTGCACGGCACTGATACGGCTGCGATACGGAGCCAATTCGCGTGCAGCCTGTTCGCGCAGCGCAAGCAACTCGTCTTCAGATGCGGAGGTCAGCAGCGCGGCGAAGAATTTCTCTTCGAGTGTAGTCAACTGCAACTCCAGCGACTCAATCGTCTGTACCGAGCTTTGCGTGTCTGCCTCAAGCGGCGCGGCTAGTCCCGCGACAACGCAGGAGCCAATCTTTTATGGTCTAGGAGGATATGTATCGCCTACGTC
>CAIZGA010000418.1 GCA_903932385.1 uncultured Acidobacteriota bacterium | reverse complement strand
TGCCCTGAAGGTCTTCCTAAAAGGTATGCAACGTTTTTACAATGGCAGCGTCTAACCAATCAGGTTCAAGTTCCAGGGAGACGCCGCGAGACCGGCGCACCGAAAAATCGTTATACTGTGCCTTGGCCAGCCGGTAATCAAGCGGCAAATCGCAGAGCCTCCGGAACCTTACTCCATGAACAGATTCCGAGCTACTCTGCAAAGCCTGCGAAATCATCGCAACCTGAGGGTACCGTATTGAACAGCAAGCCTGAAAACCTCCATACCTCTATGAAAAACACAGTGAAGCAGTGGTTCCAGCGCCGTCGTTTGACGGCGGCATTCGTGATGCTCGCCATCGTTACCAGCGGCATCGTTGTCGGTTCGGTTCTGGCGCGTGGCGTTCAGGGCAAAACCATACAGTCTGGCGCGCAGGATGCCGTCCCCCTGCATGTTCCGCCGTTGACCGAAGCGCCCAACAACGCTTTTGCCAAGATTGCCAAGATGGTTGGCCCTGCAGTGGTCAACATCAACACCGAGAGCCTGCCGAAAAAGATGCAGCCGCAGGCACGCCGTGGCCGTCGCACCGCTCCGGATGACAATGGAGATGACAACGGTCAGGGTAGCGACAATTTTCAGGACTTCTTCAACCACTTCTTCGGCCAGCAGTCCCCCAACGGTGATGACGGCGGAGATGGCGATGATGACGGCGGTGCCCGTCAAGCACTCGGTTCCGGCTTCATTGTGGACCCGCATGGCTACATCATCACCAACAACCACGTGGTGGATAAGGCCGACAAAATTTTTGTGAAGCTTTCCACCGACCCTGACGGCGGCCCGGCAGACCTCGGCCGTCCGGCACACGTCATCGGCGTGGATAAGGACACCGACATCGCAGTCATCAAGATTGACACCGATGTTGCATTGCCGACCGTGCAGCTGGGCAACTCTGAAAGCGCTGAAGTCGGTGACTGGGTTCTGGCCATCGGCAGCCCATTCAGCCTGGCGCAGACCGTTACCGCCGGTATTGTCTCGGCACGCAACCGCACCATCGACGGTGGCGCAGCCGGCCAATTCCAGCGCTTCATCCAGACCGACGCGGCCATCAATCCGGGCAACTCCGGCGGCCCGCTGGTGGATATGAACGGCAAAGTCATCGGCATGAACACAGCCATCTTCACCACCACGGCCAGCTATGCCGGTATCGGTTTCGCTATGCCGTCAAACACCATCATCGACGTCTACAACCAGCTGATAGGTCCCGACCACAAAGTCGTTCGTGGATCCATTGGCATCACCTTCCAGTCTGCCCTGCCCAACGCCGTGAAGCGTGAATACGGCTTTACCCAGGGCGTATTGGTGGGCAGCGTGGAGCCGACCGGACCGGCAGCCGCAGCCGGCATCAAACCGGGCGACATCATCACCACGGTGGACGGCACCAGCATCAAGGACGGCGACGATCTGGTGAAGAACATCTCCTCGCGTCATCCGGGAACCACCGTCAAGTTGGGCTACATCCGCGACGGCAAGCCGGGCACGGCAACCGTAGGCATCGCCGACCGCAGCAAGCTCTTTGCCAATCTGGGCGAGCCGACCAACGGGCCGGAAACCGCTCCGCAGGAAGAGAAGCAGGACAAGCTGGGCATCACCGTAAAGGCGCTCACCGCAGAACAGGCCTCCAAGCTGAATGTTCACGGCGGCGTGGTGATTACCGGCGTCAAGTCCGGATCCTTTGCCGAGGACATCGGCCTGCAGCCGAACCTGGTGATTCTTGCCATCAACCACACACAGATTTCCGACATGGAAAGCTACCGCAACCTCATAAACTCGCTGAAGTCCGGCGACGATGTGGCGCTGGTGGTTCGTTCCCTGCGGGACAATTCCGGCTCTAATACCTACGTCGGCGGAACGCTGCCGTAAGTCGAGTGCTAACAGTAACATTCTTGGCCCCGTTATCTGGCATCACCGCAGGTAACGGGGCCGGGTAATTTCAGCCGAAAATACCTCTCGATTCTTTGGGATTTTCGGCCTATAATTTCTCCAAGCCCAAGTTCATATGCATGTGGTTGAGAACAATGGGCACCAAGCCTATGCGTACACGTCATATCAGCATGATGATGTTTTCCCTGCTTCTGGCCTTCCCGGCAGCGGGCCATGCAACGCGTGTGCGGCGCGGGCCTACCTCTTCACACACCACGCATAAAAAAGCGCATAAGAAGTTCACGCCGGGGCAGAAGACCATCGACCCGCAGCGCGCCACTGAGATTCAGAGCGCTCTGGTGAAGGCCGGTTATCTGCAAGGCACGCCTTCCGGCCAGTGGGACAGCCAGACAATTGCCGCCATGCAGAAGATGCAGTCCGACAACGGTTGGCAGACAAAAATTACTCCCGACGCACGGGCACTCATCAAGCTGGGCCTGGGACCATCGAACAGCACTACGGCTTCCCTCTCCACGCCGACCATCTCCAGCAACTCGGCCATCAGCAGCACATCGAAATAGCCGTTGCGTTGAAATAACCTGCACAACCCCACTGAATTATTTACTCTGGATACCGCGGCCCAAACAGCCCTGCCGGAGTGATACCCATGCGAACCATGTACGTGTTGATTGCAGCCACGCTGCTCTGCTCTTCTATGCCCATCCACGCACAAACTGCTGCAGCGCCAGCGGAACAAACCTCTGCCGTGCCTGCGACCCAATCCTCAGCAGCACCTGCGCCGGCGGCAAAACCGGTTGCCGCTGCACCGCTGCCCCCGCAGGACTGGCCCAACCTGCACCGATATGCTGCGGAGAATGCCGCATTGCCTGCGCCCACGGCGGGCGAGAACCGCGTGGTGTTTATGGGTGACTCCATTACCGACGGCTGGGGCCACACATCGGACAAATTTTTCCCGGGCAAGCCGTATATCAATCGCGGCATCAGCGGCCAAACGACTCCGCAGATGCTGGTGCGCTTTCAGCAGGACGTGGTGCATCTGCGCCCGGCTGTGGTGGTGATTCTTGCCGGCACCAATGACATTGCAGGCAACACCGGCCCGTCAACTCCGCAGATGATTGAAGACAACATCATGTCCATGACGGCCATTGCACAGCACGCAGGCATCAAGGTGGTGTTGTCGTCCATCCTGCCGGCATATTCCTACCCGTGGAAGCCGGGCATACAACCGGTGCCGCAGATTCGCTTGTTGAACCAGTGGATGAACTTTTTCTGCGTGCGCACGGGATGCACGTATCTGGACTATTACACGGCACTGGCCGATGACAAAGGCGCGATGAAACCCGGTCTTTCCAAAGATGGCGTTCATCCAACGCCAGAGGGTTACGCCATTATGGCTCCACTGGCGGAACAGGCCATTGCGCAGGCCTTGCAGAGCACTTCAAAATAACTGACTACTGTTGAAAAAATCAGGGCCGCAGCAG
>CAIZGA010000417.1 GCA_903932385.1 uncultured Acidobacteriota bacterium | reverse complement strand
CCAGCCGTCACTGCCACGGTGGAAACATTTTCCAGCCATGCGGGATCAATTGCCTGGCAGCCTTCAATCAGATGTGCGTTAGTGCCGAGATTTCGTGACACTTCCACCAGACGGTTGGAGTTCGAGCTGTTCTTCGATCCCACCACCAGCGCCAGGTCTGCATTGTGCGCAACATTCTTCACAGCGGTCTGACGATTTTCCGTCGCGTAGCAGATGTCCTGCGCATGCGGGCCCGCAATGTTCGGGAACTTCCGCTTTAGCGCATCAATCATGTACTTGGCTTCATCCAGCGAGAGGGTCGTCTGCGTCAGATACGCAACGCGGTTTGGGTCCGGAACCACCAGCTTCTCCACTTCTTCCACTGTGGAAACAACCTGAGTCACATCCGGTGCCTCGCCCTGCGTGCCTTCCACTTCTTCGTGGTCGCGATGCCCGACCAGCACCAGCGAATATCCCTGCTTGGCAAACTTGATCGCTTCCACGTGCACCTTGGTCACCAGTGGGCAGGTCGCGTCAATCACCTTCAGCTTGCGCGTCTTGGCCGCCTCGCGCACAGCCGGCGATACGCCGTGTGCCGAGTAAATTACTCGCGCACCTTCCGGCACCTCGTCCAGCTCGTTGACGAAAATCGCCCCCTTGCTGGCCAAGTCATTCACCACGTAGCGGTTGTGAACAATTTCCTTGCGGACGTAAATGGGTGCGCCAAAGGTATCGAGCGCTATCTGGACAATGTCAATGGCACGCACCACGCCTGCACAGAAGCCGCGAGGCTTCAGCAGTAGCACCTTTTTCGTGGCAGATGCGTTTCCGTTGGCAATCGTCGAAGTGGGGTCGATGGTTGTAGTCGTCACCTGTCTAGTATAACGCCCGGAGGGGCTGGAATCCACCCCAAAATGGTCGGAGTTTCCGCCATCTTGGGTATGAACCCAGCCCCTCTTTTCTTCAGCTAGCCGTTGAACTAGACCGAGTGCGACTTCAACGCCTTGGCCAGCGCGTTCGCCACAATCTCAGCTTCGCCTGCCTGCAGGTTGATGGCGTTCATCTCAATCACGTTGCCGCCACCGCTCAGAATGATGCTCGGCTTGCCCGCTGCCAGTTCATTGCAAATCTGGCCGGCGCTTGCGTTGAATTTCGCCGTATCCAGATGGAACTGAATCGCCGGGAAATTATTTGCAATCGGCGGCACATCGCGCGTTGTGGTGATACCCGGAATCTTCGCCAGTTTGCCGGCCACCAGGTTCAGCTTGGACCACTGCACCTTGCTCACTTCGTCCTGGTTCTCGGCAATAAACAATTCCACTGCCTTCACCATGCCGACGATTTCTTCCTTGCCTACCTTCGTCGCGCGACCGATTGTGCCCTCGTTCGGACTCATGTTCAGCAGTGCGCTGTGGACAAGATTCTCGCGGCCAATCAACAGGCCGGCGCACTGTGGTCCACGCATCGCCTTGCCACCGCTGAAGGAAATCAGGTCGTATCCCATCTTGGCGTAAGCAGAGAGGTTCGACTGCGGCGGCGTGTCGGCTGCCGCATCCAAAAACGCCGGCACTCCGGCCTGATGCGCCAGATCCAACCACTCCGCACGTTTAATTTTTCCATCGGGATCGCCGTAGTTCAGGAAGTGCATCGCTGCGGTGCGATTACTCAACGCACGCTTCACATCTTCCACGGTTTCCACTTCCACCATCTTCAATCCGGTCACGCGAATCTGATGTTCCCAGCCGCTGCGGTGCGCTTTCTGCACCAGCACTTCTGTCTTCAGCCCGGTCAAGTCCGGCAGCTGTTCAATATATTTTCCGTTGCTTCCCGTCAGGATTCCCGAGTAGCCGTTCTGGATGGCCGATGCCGCACCTGATGTAACCAGAGCTGTGTATCCCGCCGGCAAGCCGAGCAGCTGCGCAATGCGCTTTCCTGCGGCAGCTTCCAAATCCATAATCCTCACGAAGTGTTGCGAGGCCAGCTTCATCACGGCCTCAACCTCCGGCCGGATAATCGATCCACCGAGGTAGGTCATCGTGCCCTGCCCGTTGATGACCGTCTGCACGCCCAGCTCTTCATACACGTTGCCGCTCGCGCCCAGCCCGGCCACATGTGCCGCCGGCTTCGCGCCCGTTGCTGCCTGGCCAATCAGCTTTTCTCCGCCGAACATCGTGCCCGCCAGCGCTGCCAAACCGCCCAGAAATCCGCGGCGATTCATCTCTTCGCGTATCAACTTCTGCATTCAAACTCTCCTGAAAATAATTTGTGGGGCGTGCTTCGCCTCTCATGCTACAGTCCGTCAACGCACGCTGCAACGCGTCCGCACCTTATACTTGATTCCATCAACTTAATTCGCAAATCCTGAAGGACCCCATGGCCGCCCTGATCGAAGCAATCCACATTAAACGCAAAATCATGTTCGAGTTTGAAAACGCACCTTACGCCTGCCTTGACTCCGACATCTCTACTCCTACGGCGCGCGGCGGCCAGACGTTGGTCCGCCTGAAGATGCGCAATCTGCTGACCAATGCTGTATTCGAGAAGACCTTCAAAGCCAATGATCGCTTCAAGGAGCCGGACCTCGAACTCATCCCCGTTTCATATCTTTATTCCGACGCAGACGGCTCGCACTTCATGGACCAGGAAAATTACGAGACGCTCACTCTGCCTTCGTCGATGGTCAGCAACGCGCTGGACTTTCTTATCGAAGGCACGCTGCTACAGATGCACAAGTACAACGGCAACCCCATCGGCCTG
>CAIZGA010000416.1 GCA_903932385.1 uncultured Acidobacteriota bacterium | reverse complement strand
GTCCCGGCCCCGGTGATGGTCAACCCCGCTCCCAACCCGCGTCCGCAAGTGCAGCAGGGATGGCAGTTTCCACGCAATTTTTTCTGGGGCAGCGCCACCGCATCGTATCAGGTGGAAGGTGCCTGGAATGTTGATGGCAAGGGTGAATCCATCTGGGACCGCTTCGCGCATACACCCGGGCTTATCAAAGACGGCTCAACGGGCGACGTTGCCTGCGACACTTATCATCGCTTTGCCGATGACATTGAAATTATGCGTCGACTTAACCTGAAGAGCTATCGCTTCTCTGTTTCCTGGCCGCGCATCCAGCCGACCGGCATGGGTACAGTCAATCAACGCGGATTGGATTACTACAAGCGGCTGACCGATGCGTTGCTGACCGCCGGCATTCGGCCAATGTGTACGTTGTACCACTGGGACCTGCCGCAGGCGTTGCAAGAGCGCGGCGGTTGGCCCAATCGCCAACTGGCAAATTATTTTGCGGACTATGCCGGTATCATGGCCAGCGCACTGGGCGACCGCATTCAGAGTTGGGCGATTTTCAATGAGCCGTGGTCCTTCACCATGCTCGGCTACGGTTTGGGAATCCATGCCCCCGGCCTGAAGGACTACAACCTTTTTCTGCGTGCTGCACACACTGTCAATCTCGCACAAGGCCAGGCCTTCCGCGCGATGAAGGCGGTTGCTCCCAGCGCGAAAATTGGTTCGGCGTACAGCATGTCTCCCGGCGAGCCGGCGATGGATACGGTTGAAGACCGCGAAGCTTCAGACCGTCATCACGCGTTCTATAACATCTGGTTTCTGGAACCGGCGTTGAATGGACGCTATCCGCTGGCATATCTCAGCGGCGATGTAAATGCAGCGATGGGATTCATGCCGGGCGATGAAGGTATTATGCGTGCGCCGATGGATTGGATTGGCATCAACTATTACAACCGCGCCGTTATCGGTAGCAGCCAGTTTGCGCCGGGGTCGCCACCGGGGTGGGCCTCACTCGGCTTCAGCAACAAGCGCGGTGAACAAGGGCCAATCACTGACAATGGATGGGAAGTCTGGCCCAGAGGTTTCTACGAAATTGTTACGCGCATCAGCCGCGAATATAAATTGCCGATTGAGATTACAGAAAACGGTTGCGCTTACACGGACTTTCCCGACGCTGCAGGTCGCGTGCAGGACACTCGCCGCGTGGATTTTTATCGCAGTCATCTGGCGGAACTCGCACGGGCCATCCACGATGGCGCCGATGTGCGCGGCTACCATGCATGGAGCTTTCTGGATAATTTCGAATGGGCGGATGGTTACACACAACGATTCGGTATGAACTTCGTTGATTTCCACACTCAGCGGCGGCTGGTCAAGGATTCCGGGCTCTGGTACGCACGCGTTGCCGCATCTAATCATTTGGATGTGTAGAGCGGTGAATTAATTTTCCGACGGCCGTTCGATGTGGTCGATGACGAGTATCTCAACCGGGCCTTTTGTTGGAATGAGTTTCAGACCCAACTGATTTTCTAATGCGTCGCGGAAGTTTGCGCCGGACTCACCGATGGCAGCATCCGCGCTGGTATCTTCCGGCGTCCACTCCAGCGAAAAATCAAACTTCCCTTCCAGACCTGTCTGATCGACAACTGGGCGAGGCAGCGTAGCCATGCCGGTCTGCGTCGGCAGTGAATCCGCCAGCATCGCCATTGAAACATTTCGCCCGCCAAACTTTATGCGCCCCTGCGCGCTGGGGGCAAGATGCGCAATCACTCCGCAGACAGCCGGCAAACCATCGGCTGGAGTCGCAGTTGCAGTAACGCAATTTCCATCCGCCGGATGCAGGTGCAGTTGCGGCCCGAGTTTTCCGGGTGACTTCAACGCAAGAGAAAATACGGGAGCCTGCCGTGTTTCCATATGTACGGCCAGTTTGAAGCGGTCCTGCAGCAGAGACTGCATCATCAATCGAACCTGGTCGCTGGTGGACTTGTCATCGGCGCGGGCTTTGATGTCGTAGCGTTCGCTCATCACCCAGACGGGCACGTTGGAGGAGAGGCCTGAATAGTGATTGAAACGTAGCGCCAGTTCCTGCGTGCCGTTCAGGCGATACGCAAAGATGATGTAGCGCAAGAGTGCGAAATTAGTTGCAGAAATATATCCGCCGTTGGGTGCGGCTGCAAAATCCTTACCAAGCGTGGAATAAATATTTCCGTTTGTAAGTGAGAAGGTGCTGGAAGCTTTGTCGTTGGATAAATTCTGCCGAACTGATGCAACATCGAATTCCTGTTTGCCACCAGCCGCCTTCACCCACTCCGGTGTAAGCGGTGGCGCCGTTTGTGCAGCCAGCGGCAAAGCGATGGGCAGCAACGCTGATATACAAATCAGCAGCTTGCTGCCCGAGAAAAGAATCCATGGATTGCGCATCCGTGCCTCCGCGACTAGTGATTATGCGACGCGTTCAATTTTCAAACTATCGATGGTGACCGGCTTGTTCGGCTTGTCCATGCCGTTGCGCGCCACCTTGGAAATTTTCACCACGATGTCGTAGCCTTCCACCACTTCACCAAAGATGGTGTGCTTGCCGGTGAGCCATGCGGTGGGCGTAACGGTGATGAAGAACTGCGAGCCATTGGTATTGGGGCCAGAGTTGGCCATGGCCAGTTTGCCCACCTTCTCAAAAGTGTGCGGCGAACCCTTGGTCTCATCCGCGAAGCGATAGCCCGGGCCGCCCATGCCGCTGCCGGCCGGGTCGCCGCCCTGAATCATAAACTCGGGAATCACGCGGTGGAAGATGGTGCCGTCGTACAGTTTGTTTGTGCTCTTCTCGCCAGTGAGCGGGTGCACCCACTCGCGCTTGCCTTCAGCGAGTTCCACAAAGTTGGCGACGGTGACAGGTGCATCCTTCTCATAAAGTTTCGTGACGATGGTGCCTTCGCTGGTTTCAAAAATTGCGTACAGACCGGTTGTGCGGGACATTGTTCTTCTCCTGTTGTGGGTACTTGGATTAGCGTTGCGGCGTAAGCGGCTTCTGCGCGCCAGATGTTGGTTGAGAATTTGCGGGTGCGGTCTGCTGGGTTGTGGCAGGGTCAGCCGGTACTGGCTGGCCTTCACGCACGATGGTGATGCTGCGAATAACCACTGGTTCATACGGCTTGTCATTCGCGGGATTTCTGGGAACTCGTGCAATCGCCTTCACCGTCGCCACGCTAACATCATCACACTGGCCGAAGATGTTGTAGTGCTGGTCCAGCGAGGGTGCCGGCGCTTCTGTGATGAAGAACTGCGTGCCGTTGGTGTTGGGCCCGGCGTTGGCCATGGCCAGACGGCCTGCAACGTCAAAATTCAAATTGGGATTAATTTCGTCATTGAAGAAATATCCCGCATCTCCGGTACCGTCGCCGACGGGATCGCCGCCCTGAATCATGAACTCGGGAATCACGCGGTGGAAGGTGAGGCCGTTGTAAAACCTGCGGCCGCGAATTTTCTGTCGCGTTGCCGGGTCGGTCCACTCTCGCGTACCCTCGGCCAGTGTGATGAAATTGTCCACCGTCACCGGCGCTTCTTTCGAAAACAGCTTGCAGCTGATGCGACCCATGGTCGTGTCAATGATTGCTGTGGGTCCGGTTGGCTGCAGGCGCGGTTGCACATTGGCCGTGGTGCTGGGCGCATCGGGAAAGTCCGGCAGGCTGGCTGCGGGCGTGGTGGTCGTTGTTGCTGGCTGGCTCTGCGTCTGTGCTGGCGGCTGGCTCGGCGGCGTTTGCGCCTGGGACTGCGCCTGCGGTGTCGCCACAATCAATATCATGACGGCCATAACCAACGGCAGAGACAGATTACTAATCGAATTAGCTACGGAATTTTTGCGCATGGAAATCTGCGGAGAAGCTATCCTTCAACATTGAAATTTCACCTTAAGAATACTCTTTTTCACCGCAACTCTGCTGGTGGCCTGGCTTTCTTGACACCGGGTACCCGCCTTTCTAGAATCAACAGCAACAGAGCGCGTAGCAGCGCAGGGGCTTACACAATGGCACAGGATGTCCGCATCAGTCCGCGGCAGCGGGCCATACTCACGGCAGTGGTGGAGTCTTACATCGCCACCGGAGAACCGGTTGCGTCCAAGTCCATCCTCAATCCTGAACATTCCGGGGCAGCCGCTTCCATCGCCAGCCTCAGTTCCGCCACCATTCGCAATGAGATGGCCGCGTTGGACGATGCCGGCCTGCTGGAACAGCCGCATTCCTCTGCCGGTCGCATCCCCACCGCAAAAGCCTTCCGCTATTACGTGGAGCAACTCACCGGCCGCGCTGAATCCAATTCGCAAAATTCGCGAACCATTTCCGAAGAGTCTCGCCTGCAGATTGAAGGCAGCTTCGCCGGTGTCTCCACCACCACAGAATTTCTGGAACGCACCTCGCACGTGCTGGCGCTGATGACGCAAGGCGTCGGCGTGGCACTGGTCACACCCACGCACCGCGACCTGTTGGAGCATGTTCACTTTTCGCGGCTGGCCGAGGGACGCGTGCTGGCAGTCGTGGTCACACGCTCCGGCATGGTGCGCGACCGTGTGTTAGCGCTGGACCGCGACTTCACCATGAACGAACTGGATGCCGCGGCACGCTTCCTGAATGAATTTTTTCAGGGCTGGAACATGGATGATATTCGCGCAGAAATCAGCCGTCGCGTGGAGATGGAACGCAGCGAATATGTGCGCCTGATGAACTCTGTGCAGCAGTTGTGGCAGAAGACGATTCTCGGCGCAGAGACTGCTGCGCAAAATGTTTGGGTGGGCGGCGTTGCCAACCTTGCCGCGCATGAGCAGGACCGTAATCATCTGCATCGCCTGATGCGTGCGTTGGAAGAAAAGCAGCACCTGGTTGACCTGCTGAACGCCTACGTGGATGCGCGGCAGGATTCCGTACGCGTTATTTTCAACCTGGAAGAACACGCCCCGGAGATGCGCAACCTGGTGCTGATTGCCGCGCCGGCCCGTTCCGGCGGAGAGAATCACGGCGCGGTGGGCATCATCGGCCCTACCCGCATGCAGTACGAGAGCAACATGAATGCCGTCGGTTATATTGCTTCGCTTTTTGACCGCATGCTGCATACTTCGTAACCGCCCCGCCGGCCCCGTGCGTAAATCGCCCAAATCGGCAACAATATAGAAGAAGCTTGTTGTACCGGCAGAGTCATCCGCCGCCCTGACGCATCCAATAGTAAAGAGCTCAGGATATGGGGCGATGCGCCTGCACTAAATTTGAATTACAACGGAACGCGGTAATGAACACAGAGACTGACATGGCTACAGAAAAGAATCCGGCAGCCGAACCTGCAACTGATACCAACACGGAAGCGATTCCAACCCAGGCGGAGTTTGATGCGCTAAAGGCCGAACGCGACCAACTGTTTGACCGGCTAGCGCGCCTGCAGGCGGAGTTTGATAACTCCCGCAAGCGTGAAGCCAAGGAACGCGCCGACTTCCGCGACTACTCTACCGGCAACGTGGTGGAACAGTTTCTTCCCGTGCTGGATAATTTCCAACTGGCGCTGAAATCTTCCGGCTCTGCCGAGCAGCTCCGTGCCGGCGTGGAACTGATTGTGAAGCAGATGGAAGAAGCGCTGCGTTCGCTGGGCGTTCAGCCGGTGGAAAGTGTCGGCACACAATTTGATCCGCGCGTGCATGAGGCGCTGGAAGCGGTGGAAACCGCAGAGGCCCCCGACCAGCAAGTGCTGGAAGAAGTTCGCCGCGGATATCGCATTCGCGAACGGTTGCTTCGTCCCGCGCTGGTTCGCATCGCGCACAACAGCCAGCAGCACCATGACTGAGCCGAAATAAAATCCCACTGAAGATTGAATGCAAAACGTGAGCAAACAGGACTACTACGAACTACTCGGCGTATCGCGCGATGCCAGCGATCAGGAACTGAAGAGCGCCTATCGCAAACTGGCGATGCAATTCCACCCGGACCGCAACCCGGGCAATCACGCCGCCGAAGAACAATTCAAATCCATCGGCGAAGCCTACCAGGTGCTGAGCGATGCGCAGAAGCGCGCCGCGTATGACCAGTACGGCCATGGCGGAGTGAGCGGCGCCGCCGGCTTTGGCGGCAATCCGTTTGCCGGCGGAGACATCAATGACATCTTCGGCGATTTGTTCGGTGAGATGTTCAACGTCGGCGGACAACGCGGCTCGCGGCAACAGCGCGGACGCGACCTGCGCTATGACCTCTCGCTGGAATTTGAAGAGGCCGTCTTCGGCAAGCAGACAGAAATTAAAGTGCGGCGCATGGAAAATTGCACAACCTGCCGCGGCACCGGCGCAGCCAAGGGGCGCGGCCCGGTCACCTGCCAGCAATGCGGCGGTCGCGGTCAGGTTCGATTCCAACAGGGATTCTTTTCCATCGCACGCACATGCACCACATGCGGCGGCACCGGCAGCATCATCACCGAACCCTGCACCACCTGCCACGGCGACACGCGCGTGCAGAAGGAACAGGTCATCAGCGTGAATGTTCCGGCGGGAGTTGAAGATGGCACTCGCATCCGTTTCCAGGGCGAAGGCGACGGCGGACGCAACAACAGCGCGCCCGGTGATCTTTATGTTGTGCTCAGCGTGAAGCAGCACAAATTTTTCGAACGCGAAGGCGACGACCTATACTGCGTCATTCCCATCAGTTTCGCACAGGCCGCGCTGGGTACCGAGCTGACCGTGCCGACGCTCGACGGCGAATTCAAATTGAAGGTTCCCGAAGGTACGCAAAGTGGAAAACAGTTTCGCGTTCGCTCCAAAGGCGTGCCGCACCTGAATGAACACGGCAAGGGTGACATGGTGGTGGAAGTCCGCATTGAGACGCCATCCAAACTGACGCGCGCGCAACGCGACCTGCTGCAGCAACTGGCAGACACCCTGCCGGTGGAGAACCAGCCGTACTCGCGCAGCATCCTCAGCAAAATGCGCGACCTCTTCAGCTAGCTAATCGCAGAAATTATTTGTCGAGCAGTTCCGCAGCAATCGCCATGGCAGCAATCGCTGCTGTCTCGGCCCGCAGAATTCGCGGGCCCAGCGTCACCGGCTGCCATCCCGATTCAATCAACTGCGCGCGCTCTTCCTGCGTCCATCCGCCTTCGGGGCCGAAGGCAAAAGCCACATCTCCGCTCGCTTGCTGTAGTGCTTCTGAAATCGGCCGCTGCGTTTCAGTTTCATCCAGCAGAATTTTCAATCCCGTCTGAACTTCTGCCAATGCCAGTTTCAGATTTACCGGAGCGGCAATCTCCGGCACCTCACTGCGCCGCGATTGCTGTGCCGCTTCCCTTGCAATCCGCCGCCAGCGCTCCACGCGTTTCTCCGCTGCATGGGCCAGATGCTTTTCTGTTCGCCGAGCCACTATCGGAATAATGCGCGCCACGCCAAGTTCGGTGGCTTTTTCAATCGCCCACTCCATCGGATCAAACTTGAAGATGGAAAGCAGCAACGTTACCGGCAGCGCGGCCTCGGCATCCAACTCCTCTTGCAGTGTGAAGACAACGGCATCGTCGGCCACACTGGTAATCTCCGCGCGATGCAGATGCCCGCCGGCGACAACGTCAAACACCATACCCGGCGCGGCACGCAGCACACGCGCAAGATGGGCAGCTTGCTCTCCGTGGAGTGAGGCTGTGTTCTGGTCATAGGTGTCTGCAATCCAGCGTCGGCGAGTCATCGTGTCTGTCCGTGAATGAAATTACTACTATGTAGTTAAAGAATATTCCTGCCGTCGGCATTTCACGGCAGGATTGTTGGATTGGTTTTCGCGCAAAGTAAAACCGGGAGACGTTGCCCGTCTCCCGGTTCGTTTAC
>CAIZGA010000415.1 GCA_903932385.1 uncultured Acidobacteriota bacterium | reverse complement strand
GTTCAGCAACAACACAGGTGCAGCCATCACATCGCGCAGATGCAGCAGGAAATATTCCAGCCGCGTGCCCAGCAATGCGGAGAGGATGCCCAGCACCAGCAGGTTCCAGAAAGCGCGCGAGTCGAGCTGCAACTGTTGCGCGCAACGCATGGCCAGCACCATGCCGCACATCAGCGCCACAGCAACCGCAACTCCGTACGCGGGAACCAATAAATTGCCGATGTGGATCATGTGCGTGGCCCGGGACGTTTCAAATTCAGAGTGATCAGAAACGGCCTTTCAAGAGAAATAGTAAAACCGACCCGCTTGGCCGTGGAGTGGAGCGCTGGTGAACCCTTCCTAAGAAGGTGGGATCCCGCCGTGGCTCTTTAGGCATTCCGAACTGGCGGACATTGCACACCAAGCCGTTATCCGAGTCGAGGTCCCTGTTCAATGAATGTTGGTTCAACCAGCGTAGACCACCTCACCTGCTTTGCAGGCCGGTTTATAGATTGGATGCTACTTTGAGTGGACTTGGTTGGCAAGCGCGAGCTGTGCAGAATTTCTGCTTGGTAAAAATATTTATTTCTTGCCGCTATCGCCCAGCACATCATCCAGCAGGCTGTGCAGGCTGTCGGCGCGGGAACGCAGAGCTTCGGGCGGCCTGGCGGCTTCGTCGGTTGCGGCTGCGACAGTGCCGGTCTCGCGCAACTGCGCCAGTTCATCTGCGATATTCAACGCAGCCAGCACGGCCACGCGCAGCGAATCCGCCGTGGAAGAATGCTCGGCGACGGTGCGCATCTTTGCATCCACAAAACGCGCCAGTTCGATAATGTGTTCTGTGTCGGTCCCGCGCAGATGATATTGCTGGTCGTAAATTTCCACGACCACGCTTTCCTGCGGCGGCTGGTTCTGCTGCGGACCGTTCTCTTCCAAATCGCTCATCGTGTTCCCGCCGGTGCGGCGATATCAACCATTGAATTCATCCAGCTGGCGCAACATTTTTTCCACGCGCTGGCGGATGCCTTCGCGCTCCTCGCGCAGCCGTGTAAGTTCCACATCATTTTCTGCGGTGCGCGAAAGATGCGCCTGCAACTCTGCCCGCAATTTTTCCGTCTCCGCCTCGGCCGTCAGACGCGCTTCGCGTTCGCTGCGCAGCAACTCCACCGCGCGTAAAACTTTCTGCTCCAGCGCGCGAAATTCATCCGCGCTGATCGCGGCCGAATTGCCAGTTTGGCTCGACATACTTCTCCTTCGGCGCAGTATAGTTCATGCGACTGCGGTTGGCGCAAATTATGCGCGCATGCGGCCGCCCAGCGCCGTCAATGCCGTGACAATCTGCCCGCACCACGTTGAGATTTCTTCGTCGCGCAGCGTGCGCTCCGGCGATTGAAAGACCACACGCAGCAGCAGCGAGTACTCCCCCGCCGGGACTGACTTGCCCTTCGCATCGCGGAAAATTTCGATTGGCTGCGGTGAAGACATCTCCGCAATGCCCAACGAGGCGACAGCGCCGGAAATTTTTTCCCAGTGGATGCTGTCGGCGAAGAAGAAAGAAAAATCGCGTTCCACGGCAGGGAAGCGAGAAACTTCACGCGAGACGGGCTGACGCAGCGGCAATGCATAGAGCTTCTGCAAATCGAGTTCGCAGAGGTAAACCGCCTGCTTTAATTTTCTGCGCTGCGCTTCTGCGCCGGAGAGCTGACCGAACCAGCCGATAGCAACACCATCCACACTGACCTGTGCCCCGCGGCCTGGCTCCAGCCACGCGGGCGACTGCGCTGTGAAACTGAGTTGGCTGTGCGTGAAGATCGAGGCCAGCAATTCCACCGCGCCTTTCATCTCGTAGAAGAGTGCATTGTCGGCGGAACTCAACGCCGTGGCCGATGCAGCGCCGGTCGTGCCCAAGCAAATCATCTGCCGTTCGCTGACGTGCGCCGTGCTGCCGCTGAAGACCGTTCCCGACTCATACAACGCAACATCGGCAATGTCGCGGTTCAGGTTGTACTCGAGCATGGTAATCATGCCCGGCAACAGCGATGGCCGCAACATGCCGGCTTCTTCACTGAGCGGATTGCCCATGGGCACGCCGCCGCCGGAAAAGTTTGTCGCTTCTTCCGCGGAACAGAACGTACTCGACACCGCTTCATTGAATCCCAGCGCCTGCAGCTTGCGACGAACCGCAGCGTGCTTCGGCTCCCACGGCAACTCCTGCACTGCACCGGCAAAGGCGGGGAAGGTATTCGCAAAACGGTTGTAGCCGTAGACACGCGCAATTTCTTCGATGAGATCAATCTCACGCTCGAGGTCAAGCCGCCAACTGGGAAGCGTGACAGCATACGCGCCATCTCCCGTTGGCTGCAGTGAGCAACCGAGCGCGGTGAGATACTGCTCGATAATTTCCGCGGCGATGCCTTTGCCGTCGACTGTGGCACCGAGATGCCGGCGCACTTCGGCAACCGATAGCGATACAGCCGCGCGATTTGCAGTTTTCTTTGCAGCCTCGGCGATGACCACATCCACCATCTCGCCGTGCAACTCGCCGCCACAGGCCGCAAGAATTAATTCGCAGACAAGCGCGTTGGCCAGCGGCGCAGCGTTGAAGTCGGCGCCACGTTCAAAGCGGTGGGATGCATCAGTGTGCAGACCGTGACGGCGCGAACTGCGGCGGATGCTGGCCTGGTCAAACCATGCCGCTTCCACCAGAATATTTTTTGTCTCGGCGGTGATCATCGTGTCCCAGCCGCCCATCACTCCAGCCAGCGCGACCGCCTTCTTTTCATCGGCGACAACAAGATCATCCGCTTCCAACACACGTTCCGTACCATCCAGCAATTTCAACTTCTCGCCTTTGTTGGCGCGGCGAACCACGATGCCGCCTTCCAATTTGTCGAGGTCGAAGGCGTGCGTCGGATGGCCCATGCCGAGCAGCACATAGTTGCTCGCGTCCACGGCATTGAAGATGGGCTTCTGTTCCAGTTGCGCGAATTTCTCCGCCAGCTTGCCGGTGGATTGGCCAATCTTCACGTTGCGAATCACCTGCGCGGTAAAGCGGCCGCAGAGTTCCGGCGCATCAATCTTCACCGGATACGGCTTGGCGGCAATGGCCTTGGGCAGCGTGGCCGACAGCGGCTTCAAGGCGACGTTGTAAATCGTGGCCGCCTCACGCGCGATGCCGTAATGGTTCATCGCATCCACGCGGTTGGTGGTGATGTCCATCTCGTAGAGCGAGCCGCCGTCAACGTTGAAAACGCCTTCCACGGCAATGCCGCGCAGCGTGAGGTCATCAGCCAGTTGGCGATCATCAGCAGAGATTGCAGGCAGAAATTCGCGGAGCCACGCGCTGAGTATCTTCATGCGAACTGCTCCAGAAAACGCATATCGGCGGAGTAGAAGTTGCCGACGGAACTGACGCCGTACTGCATCATCGCAATGCGCTCCACGCCCATGCCGAAGGCGAAGCCGGAAATCTTTTTCGGGTCGTACGCCGGTTGCTTCTCGGCCACAAAACCGAAGACTGTTGGGTCCACCATGCCGCAGCCCAGCAACTCAATCCAGCCGGAGTGCTTGCATTTGCGGCAGCCCTTGCCGCCGCAGAAGATGCAGGAAATCTGCATGTCGGCACTGGGTTCAGTGAATGGGAAAAACGACGGGAAGAATCGCGTCTTAACACTGGAGCCAAAGAGCGCTTTCATGGCGTGGTCAAGCGTGCCCTTCAAATCGCTGAAGGTGATGTTAGTGTCCACGCACAAACCTTCCACCTGCTGGAAGCGTGCGAGGTGTGTGGCGTCCTCGGCCTCATTGCGGTAGACCTTGCCGGGAATGACAATGCGCAGCGGCGGCGCTTGCTGCTCCATGGTGCGAATCTGCACGGGTGAAGTGTGGGTGCGCATCAGCAGACGCTCGCGCAGCGGCTTTGATTCCTGGCTGGCGAGCACCAGCGTGTCCTGCGTGTCACGGGCAGGATGGTTCGGCGGAAAATTCAGCGACTCAAAATTGTAGTAATCGGTTTCGACTTCCGGCCCCACCGCGAGTGAGTAGCCCATCGCCTTGAATACAGAAACAATCTGGTTGGTAGTACGCACCAGCGGATGTTCCACACCGATGCTGCGGCGTGTGCCTGGCAGCGTCAGGTCGAGCGCGCCAGACGTAGCGGTTGCCGAGGTGCTGCCGTTGCCGCCAGAGAGTGCTTCTTCAATCTGCTGCTTGAGTTGGTTGAAACGGATGCCGAGCGGCTTGCGCGCCTCGGGCGGGGCCGTCTTCAGCCAGGCATCGCTCACCAGTTTCAGCCGGCCCTGTTTGCGGCCCAGCCAGTCCAGCCGAAACTGCTCCTGCGCTTCTGCGCTGGAGAGTTTGGCCGCGCCATCGCGCACTTCTGCGGCAAGAGCAGAGAAAGCCTGCTCTAGCGCTGCGTCATCGTAACTTTGCAATTGAGGAATGGATTCGTTCATCGCCAAGGAAAAGGATAAATGAATTGCGCGGGCACAAACTGAAAAGGCACAGCGTTAGCCATGCCTTCTGTAGAAAATTACGGTGCGGATTTACGCTGCCTTGGTCTTGGCGGCGGCAACGGCGTCCTTGGCCTGCTTTACCAGCGAGGTGAAACCGGCGGCATCCTTCACGGCGATGTCGGCGAGCACCTTGCGGTCCAGCTCAATGCCGGCCAGCTTCAGGCCGTGGATGAACTGCGAGTAGCTGATGCCATTGGCAACCGCGGCGGCGCCGACGCGCACAATCCACAGGCTGCGGAACTGGCGCTTCTTCTGCTTGCGGCCGGTGTAGGCAAACTTCAGGCCGCGTTCAACGGCTTCCTGGGCTGCCTGGTAGAGCTTGGATTTTGTAAGGAAGTATCCGCTGGCGCGTTTCAGGATCTTTTTGCGGCGGTCACTGCGTTTCGTACTCCGTTTTACACGGGGCATGTTGATTCTCCTTTTGGTGGTTCGTTGTGCGGCTGGTGGCAAGAGGCAGTAGCAGCATTTGAAAAACTTTGCTCTACGCCAACCACTTCACTCGCTTGTTGCATCCATACCGTATTCGCAGAGCCGGTTGCACTCTGGCGAAGTTGCATCACGCGTACGGAATCATTCGCAGCACTTTATCAATGTCGCCGTCTGAAACCATTGCGCTGGACTTGAGCCGGCGCTTCATGGAATTGGACTTCGACGTGAGAATGTGGCGCATCTTGGTCTGGCCGCGTTTAACTTTGCCGCTGCCAGTTTTCTTGAAGCGCTTGGCTGCGCCCTTGTGTGTCTTCAGCTTGGGC
>CAIZGA010000414.1 GCA_903932385.1 uncultured Acidobacteriota bacterium | reverse complement strand
GGGCCGCACGGAAGGCATTCTCGTCGGCATCTCCGCCGCTGCCGCCACGGCCTCTGCCATGCGCATCGCGCGCGAGGAACACGCCGCCGGTCGCCATGCAGTCATCGTCGTCATCCTCTGCGACTCTGCGGAAAAATATCTCAGCGAGCGCTTCTGGACAGAAGACCACTAGACTGAAGTCCACCAGAAAAGAATCACCGGAACGATTGCCGCAAAAAGGAACCCGCCATGCTCGTTCTCTCCCGCGATATTTACGACCAGCTCCGCAAACACGGCGAATCGACCTACCCGCATGAGTGCTGCGGAGTTCTGCTGGGCAAAAGCGACAACGGAAAAAACACTGTGGTTGAGGCCGTGCCCGCCGGCAACACGCGGACAGACTCCGCGCACAACCGTTACAACATCGCGCCGGTCGAACTCGTCCGCATCCAGCGCCAGGCGCGCGAACGCTCGCTCGACATCGTCGGCTTCTACCACTCGCACCCCGACCATCCCGCGCAGTGGTCCGCCACAGACTTTGCCGAGGCGCACTGGTTCGGCTGTTCCTACGTCATCACCGCGGTGCAGGAGGGGCAGGCAGCCATCACGAATTCTTTTCTGCTCACCGGCTCCAGCGAAGAGGACAAGCAGTTTGAAAACGAGCGCGTAGAAGTCCTCTAAGCTCTATCGCCGAATTCACGTAAACTAGATAGCAGGAGAAGCAGCATGAAGATTTACATTCCCACACCGTTGCGCGCCTACACCGCCACTCTCGACGCAGTGGACGTACCCGCGGCCACCGTCTCCGAGGCGCTCGCCAAATTGACCGAGCAGCACCCCGGCATCCAGCCGCACCTGTTCACCGCAGACGGCAAGCTGCGTTCCTTCGTCAACATCTATCTGAATGACGACGACGTTCGCTACCTGCCGGAAAAAGAAGCCACGCCGGTCAAGGACGCCGACTCGCTCACCATCATTCCCTCCATCGCCGGCGGCGCCCCGCACTTTGTCGGCGGCTGTTGCCTCTAGCTTCGCAATCCCCTGAAAAATTTATTCGCGGCACCACACACAGGCGGGCGCGCGCAATCTTATGTATCCGGCGCCATTGCCGCCGCATCAGATAAAAAGACCCTGTTTGCGCTACTCTTAAGACAGCACGCTGGAACGAAGGAAAACACGCATGGCATCCGAAGCAAACGATCTTCCCAAACTTTCCAATGACGAGATTTCGCGTTACTCGCGCCACCTCATCCTGCCCGAGGTGGGCATTGAGGGCCAGCAGAAACTGAAGGCCGCCAAGGTCCTCTGCGTCGGCACCGGCGGACTCGGTTCGCCGCTCGCGCTCTATCTCGCCGCCGCCGGCATCGGCACCATCGGCCTGGTCGACTTCGACGTCGTCGACGCCAGCAATCTGCAGCGCCAGATCATCCACACCACCGCCGACGTAGGCCGCCCCAAGATTGATTCCGCCGCCGACAAATTGAAGGCCATCAATCCCTACCTCAACGTCATCAAGCATGAGACCATGCTGACCAGCGCCAACGCGCTTGAAATTCTGAAGGACTACGACGTCATCGCCGACGGCACCGACAATTTCCAGACGCGTTATCTGGTCAACGATGCCTGCGTTCTTCTCGG
>CAIZGA010000413.1 GCA_903932385.1 uncultured Acidobacteriota bacterium | reverse complement strand
GAAAGAAGAGCTATGCCGTAAATCCTGCCACTCTAGGCGGTTTCACGCATCCCGCCAGATTCTGCGTCAGGCTTCTGATGGCCTCTGGATTTGGCCCACTGCTCAAAGTCATCCCCATTCATCGGTGCTCCAAATAGATATCCCTGCCCATCCTCGCACCAGAGCCCTTTCAGGAACTCCGCCTGCTGCGCGGTTTCAATTCCCTCTGCTATCAGGTGCAGTCCCAGATTTCTCCCCATCGCCACCACGCTCTTCGCGATGCTCACGGCGTCTTTATTGTTCGGAATGTTCTTGACGAAGGAGCGGTCAATTTTCAGAAAGTCGCAAGGCAGCATGTGCAGGTACGAAAGGCTCGAATAGCCTGTTCCAAAGTCGTCAATCGCAATGCGAACTCCCATATCCACTAACTCGTGCAATTCCTGATGCCCCACCTCGCCAGACTGCATCATCAGGGATTCAGTAACTTCCAGAATCAGATCCTTCGGCAACAATCCATGGCTGCCCAGCGTTTGTTTCACCAATGCGGCAAACTCCGGCTGTCGCAGCTGGGCTGGCGAGACGTTTACGGAAATCAGCAAATCCGTAAGCCCTGCCTGCTTCCACAGACCAATCTGTCGGCACGCATTGTCCAGAACCCATGCGCCAATCGCGCCAATCTGCCCGGAGGCTTCGGCTAGTGGAATGAACTTGTCCGGAGGAATCAGTCCACGAGTCGGATGCCGCCATCGCGCCAGCGCTTCCGCTCCAACCAGCCTGTCGCTCATCAGGTTTACCTGCGGCTGATACACAGCAAAGATTTCGTTCCGCTCCAGCGCATGGCGCAATGCTTGTTCCAATTCCTTGTTCTCGGCAGTCCGCTGAGCATCTTCCGTCTGGAATATCTTGCTGCGGTTTCTTCCCTCAGACTTCGCTAGAAAAAGTGCCAGATCCGCCTGAGAGAGTAATTCCTCCAGTCGGAAGCCACCAAGTTCAGTCGTGGAAATACCGACAGAAGCAGTCACCGATCGGATTTGTCCCAGACCGTCGGCAACCACGTTCTCAATCGCGCCGCGCAGCTTCTCCGCAGCCGCACGCGCCGCTCCAGCGTCCGCCCCAGGAAGGATCACAGCGAACTGATTGCTTACCAGCCTGCCGCACACATCAGCGGCACCGCCGGATCGTGCAATCTCCGCGGCCAGCTGCTGCAGATAGGCATCTCCTGCCTGATGGCCATAGCTGTCATTGATTGCCTTGTAGTGATCGATATCCAGTAACAGAATCCCTGCGCCCTCACCCTTCAGCTTCTGTCGATGCAGAATTTCACTGCCTACAATGAAAAATCCCCGACGATTCAGCAGGCCTGTCAGATGGTCATGGGTGGCCGCCGAGAGCAACTCGGAATCCGCTCGCCTGCGCCCCCGATCGATGCGTTCGTAATGAATAGAGCTAGCCGCAATAACCAGCAGTGTGACCAAGCCAATTACTGCACTCTCAAATGCCAGAGCAGGCCGCGCTGATACAGGATTAGAGAACACGGCAATGGAACCGATCCCGATCGAACAGCCGCACAAGATCATCATCTGGTACCGCGCCATGCGTCCCGCGCGCTCCGGACTCAGAAAAGCTCGTAGTGGGTCGCTGTGCGCCGTGCGTAGCAGGATGGCGATTGCAGCAGCAAAACTTCCCACCATTACCGGAAATGCCATCCAGCCTGCGAATCCGGGAATGTGATACAGATATGCAACACTTGCCGTGTAGGGAACGAATGCGGCCGAAGCAGCCGCGCACTGTGCTGCGGCAACTTTGTGGAAACGTAGCAGCGCTATCGCAAGCGCAAGAAGAAGTAGTGTAACTGCGGTATCGGGAGCTACACGCCCCGCCCCTGGGGTTGAAGCGGCGCGAGGAAAAAACCATAGCGTCCAGGCAAACCGGCTGTGGGCCAACCCAAAAACTCCGATGACTCCTACCAGTGTTGCCAGCACGAGACTAATGTTGCCCATGCGCCGTGGACGAGCCAGAAGAACAGCCAGTCCAGCCATGAAAATACCCATTGCCACTATTGGTCTGGCTGCCGGTGCACCATCTGTCACACTCCAGAAGAACTGCACGCCAGTGGCATATCCTGCCAGCACCACAAGGCCAATCAGCATCGCGATGGTTGCTACGGGCGAAGCCAACAACAAACACACTCTTACCAGCCGCTGACTCCGCAGCGAGTTCGGCTGCACGATCTCTTCGCCGGCAATAATCAGACCTGCAGATTCATTGCTGTCCCCACTCTGCTCGCGCAATCTGCGGGGCTCTCGAAATATGGAATGATCTGGGCTCAAAGGAAAACTCCACTCTGCTCAATCAAGCCTTCAGCGCAAACATAACACTGCTCCTGCTATGCTGTCGCCCCAGATACTGCACAATGCTTTATAACTGTGCGGCAATTCCATCAGAATTTATCTAGTAAGTCAATATATGTGTTCAATATATGCTGCCCCTCTACATATCCGATTGATTGCTCTCCTCTTTCATTTCTTGGATATGAAAGCTGTGATGGTTCTTGAACTGGATCTGCAAATTCCTACAGCTGCTCGGTTGACTCTTATTCGCAAATACCCTCTAGTTGAAAATCTTACGCTCCCACAACAACTAACGGATCTATTCGCATAAAAGGCTTGTCTGCTACATTGGTTGAATTTTGATTGCCGCAGAATCCGCTTGAGAGAGCTGGAGTATTTTCTTTGATGATCCGATGCTAACTGCATAACCATGGTCTTCGTAAATGTCTCTCACACGGAGCTGAACTCCTGGGCTTATTCCGCGAACTTTTAAAACTTTCAATATGCGAGCATCTATATCCGAGATGCTGTCAATTATGAATGTGCCTTCATCACGTACATCCGTCAGCCGCATTGAACTGTCTTTCGGCATTCGCCCATCCAGCGCTGGGATGCAGTGTCCATGTGGATCGAATTTTGGATGTCCCAGTTTAGCCGCGATACGCTCCTCAAAACGCTCCGATATGAAGTGTTCCAAGCGCTCAGCTTCATCATGCACCTCTTCAATGGGATAGTTGAGTACTTCATATAGGAATGTTTCGATCAACCGATGATGGCGCAGAACTTCCAGCGCTCGCTTTTTACCGGCAGAGGAGAGCTGTACACCGTGATGGCGCTCATACTGAACCATTGCTGGCGTGCTTGCAGCCAATTTTTGCAGCATATTCGTAATTGAAGCAGGCGTTACATTCAGCCGCCGCGCCAGCGCTGTGCTCGTCACCTTCTTCCCTTCCGAACCCCCTAAAACCAGAATGGCCTTTAGATAGTCATCCATCGATTCGCTGATTGGATTTGCTGGACGTCGTGCCATCGTATCTCCATTTGCAGTCGTAAGTTTGACATGGCTCTATTTTAGGCGTACCTAATATTTAGGCATACCTAAATCGAGTATGCCTATTGGCAGAGCAGGTTCGTTGTTAGACCCGTCAGGCATACCCATCTCTCAGCATATTGGAGTCCCATGACATTCGTTAGAATCGCAAGGACAGCACTGGCCTCCATTGCGATATTAACCATGGTTAATATACTGTCGGCGCAGAGCGGCACCAGTAGCACGATTTCAGGGAGCATTGCGGACAAAAGCGGAGCTTTAGTCCCAAACGCCCAGGTGAGTGCGACAGAGGTGAATACCGGTGCAAGCCGTGTCGTACAAAGCAACGCAGACGGGCGATTTCTTATTTCACAAGTGAATCCGGGAACGTACCAGATTGAAGTCAACGCGAAGGGATTCGGGGCTGGAAAGTCGCAGTCAATCAGTGTTTCTGTTGGCCAGACGGTGACGGTAAATTTCACGCTCTCTCCAGCGGCAACTACACAGACCATAGAAGTTACTGCACAATCCAGCTTGATGAGCCTTGAAAATGCGAATACATCCACCACGCTTGAAGAAAAAACGATAAAGAGCCTACCAAATCCCGGACAAGATTTGACTTATCTTGTTCAGTTCGCGCCCGGGGCTCTTATGAATACCGCTGGATCATCGAACGACGCCAAAGCAGCGGGTGGCTATGGCAATGTTGAATTTAACGGTCTACCTGCAACCTCGAATGGATATATCCTTGATGGCTTTGACTCGAACGATCCATTTTTAGGACTCAACATCGGATTATCAACGAACCTTGTAATTGGCCTGGATGCTGTAGAAGAGGCGACCGTAAATACCAATTCGTATGCTGTCGACCAGGGGCGCTATGGTGCCTCACAGGTTAACTACTTCACCAAATCAGGAACGAACCAGTTGCACGGCGACGTGTACGAGATATGGAACGGATCACTTTTCAACGCGACCGACTATTTTCTGCATGCAAACGATACACCTCAGTACATCGCGACGAAGCCGCGCTCTACCGTAAATGAATTCGGTGTCAGCGTTGGTGGTCCCATCCTGATCAATAGACTCTTCTTCTTCACGCACTACGAAGGCATCCGCATCGCGCTGCCGCTGGTCGCTCGTGCAACGGTACCATCGCCCGCATACCAGCAGTATGTCCTGCAGCAAATTTCTCTGGGCGGCACTGATCCCATCAACGGGACCGTATTGCCCGCACAGCCGCAGGAGGCAGCGTTCTATCAGAATATGTTTATGCTCTACAGCAAAACGGCCGGAACTCCTACACCTGTTCTTTCCTGTCCGCTGGACACAAACGGCGCACCGCTCTCAGGCATCCAGTCCCCCGCAAATCTTTTTGACGGTGCCGGCTGTGCGAACATTCGCACACAGTCTATGAATAATAGTGATAGCGAAAATTTGATTGTAGTTAAGATTGACAACACCCTCGATGCAAATAACAGCATCTGGTATCGCTTCCAGCAGGATACCGGGCTACAGGCTGCCTACACCGACCCAATCAATACTATTTTTAATTCGTATTCGCCACAGCCGCAGCGGACGCTTGTGCTCGGCTACACGCACCTGTTCACGCAAAATCTTGTCAATCAATTCAATCCTGGAGCAAGTTGGTATTCCAGCCTTTTTCTTCCTAACAATTACCCGCAAGTACTTCAGACATTCCCTATCGTTCTAGCTGGTGGAAGCTCCAATGCTCCTTTCAGCACGATCGGCGGTAACGACCAAACGTATACGCAGGGCCGCAAAGTCACGCAGTGGCAGATTAACGACAACCTCATCTGGACGCATGGACGCCATAGTTTCAAGTTCGGAGAAAACTCGCGTCGACTCGATGTAAGTGATTTCGATCTCGGCGAAGGCGTTGTACCTACCGTTGTTTACAACGACCTTGCACAGTTCACGTACGGCGCGGCATCCACGGTGACCAAGGCTTTTCCTATCACACAGGAAGAAAGCATCTCTATCGGCAATCTGGATATATATGGAATGGATACGTACAAACCCAGTTCAAGATGGACGCTAACGGAAGGATTAAGAGTGACATGGAATACCGATCCTGTGAATCAGCACGGCTTGTTCGCGCGGCCTGCCGGATCGTTCCTCGATATGACACACAGCATCAATCAGCCGTTGAATCAAGCCATCCAGACAAATGTGCGAACTCTCTTTCCCGGTACAACACTCTTCAGTTGGCAGCCTCGCGCATCGGCGGCTTACAGACTTTCAAAGAAGATGGCACTCCATGCCGGAGGCGGCGTTTTCAATGACATCATCCCAGCACAGGTCGCCGATTTCGGCGCGACGAACCCTCCGTATGCCCCAGTTTTTGTCGGCGGCATCTACGGAGAGGTTGGCGGTGTTGGAATTGCGCCGGGAGTTCCCAATAGTGCAGTAGATGCTACGGTCACAGCCAATAACTCCTTTCAGGCCCTCTTCCTATCCAGTGGTGCTCCATGTTCTGGTCTGGTTGCTGGTGCCCCAGTGTGTCCGCTGGCAGTCAACCTGAATACCTTTCCCAGCGGCAAACTGAAGACGCCGTACTTCCTTCAGTGGAGCCTTGGCTTGGAGCGAGAGCTTGGCGCGCGAGGTTCGCTGCGCATAGATTATGTTGGTACACGCTCAGTGCATGAGCCATACCAGGTGCAATTAAACGGGTACCAAACAGTTTGCAATGGATGCTTCTCTCCATTTCCATATAACCAGCCGCTGGATCAACGCTTCGGCAGTGTCAACGAATTTCGCACCGATGCTGGCAGCCACTATGCCGGACTGCAAACCAGCGCAAGCAAGCAGTTCAAAAATCTTACGCTGCGCGGGAACTACACCTACAGTCATTGCCTCGACGAAATTTCAAATGGCGGCCTGCTGCCGTTTTCAACTCTTGGCATCATCTCTCCGCTTCCCGGCAGCCTTAGCAAGGAGTATGGCAACTGCGATTACGATGTTCGTCACAACATGTCTGCCTTCGCAATCTACGAAGTCCCGTTTCATTCAAGCCATGCATGGCTGCGCCAATCACTCGGCGGCTGGCAGGCATCGGAAACTGCATTTCTACATAGTGGATTGCCATTCAGCGTTCTCAGTGCGCCTTACACCGCGAATAACAATGGCATTTTTCAGGGCAGCGGTCCGCAATATGCCAACCGCGTTGCCGGCGTTCCGTTATACCGTAAAACTTCAGTTCCAGGTGTGACTCAGCCCGGTAGCGTGCAGTGGCTCAACCCGGATGCTTTTGCCTCAGTCGTCGATCCCAGTACGGGAACATGTATCGGCGGGGACACACCCACCAACTGCCAGTTCGGCAACTCCGGCCGCAACAACTATCGCGGGCCTCATTTCACTTATTCCGAGGTATATGTGACGAAGAAAATTCCGATCAAGAATCACATCACCTTTCGCTTCGACACACAGTTCTTCAACGTCTTCAACCATCCAAATTTCGCCTTGCCCAGTAATCAAGCAGGTGTGCCTGGAGAACCAGGCACACAAACTGGTTTCGGCGCTTTCACCAGCAGCATCTCGCCACCTACCGGCTTACTGGGAATTGGTCTTGGTGGCGATAGTTCGCCACGCATGATCGCTTTTCAAGGGAGGATTGAATTCTGAATACAGCTGACGTATCTACGGCAGCTGTATTTTGTTCCCGCTGTAGGCTCTGACAAATCATAGGATGCTTGTGCATTATGCGAGTCCCAGCCATTTCTGCGCTGTTGGAAGACGTTGCAATGCAAATTTATCCAGAAGCAATACAACAATCATGGAAGCCCCAAGATAGGGGAAGTAAATTCCAAGCGCAACCAACAAGGTGATAAATCCGACAGAGAAGCGATAGCGGCTGATTCTTGGCGGTGCACCCAGAACGCCATCAGGCCGCCTGCGCCACCACATAATCAGGCCGCTGATACTTAGTGTGACGAGACCAGTAGTCGTAAACAGGCTGAGCAGTTGATTGGGCCAGCCGAAGAGTGCACCTTCGTGAGCTGCGATGCCGGTGCCTCGCCAAAACTCAATCTGGAGTTTTCCTCATTATTTAGTTTGATATAACACAGGCATGGTTGACATGTTGTGGCTGTTACTTTCCCTGCCTGCTCGATCGGTTTTTTCTCGAAGTGACCTGGTCCTTGAAAATCTAGCACTGCGTCAGCAGTTGGCTGTGCTATCGCGCAGGTATCCTAAGCCACGATGCTCGGTTGCAGATAAGACATTCTGGGTGGTGCTGAGCCGGCTATGGTCGAGGTGGAAGCAGACCCTGTTCATCGTTCAGCCAGAGACAGTCATCCGCTGGCACCGGGCAGGCTTCCGGCTCTATTGGAAATGGCTGTCCAGGCACAAACCTGCATCAGGCAGACTATGTGTCAGCAAAAAGTTACACGATCTGATCTTCGACCGTGGCTCCAACTTCAACGATGAAGTTGTGACTACGATCAAGAGCTTCGGCATTGAACCACAGCGCACTAACTTTCGCAGCCCTTGGCAGAATGGTGTTGCCGAGCGTTGGGTTGGTAATTGCAGAAGAGATTTACTGGACCATGTCATTGTCCTCAACGAGCGCCATCTAATGCGGCTGCTGTCTGAGTATGTCCACTATTACCACGATGACCGGACACATCTTGGGCTTGAGAAACAAACTCCTGCAGGCCGCGAAGCAAAACAACTTTCAGATGTGGGCTGCAGTGTCGTATCCATGCCGAGGCTCGGCGGTCTGCACCATCGCTACGACCGAGCCGCCTAAACTATCGAGCTAGTCAAATAACTTGCACGCATGCATTGCTAGCAGACCAGTGCCATTCTGCAGGACATATTCTATGATTGGTATGCTTTACGTTTCATGCTCTTGTACTCATCAATCCATATGCAGCTGTCAGACGCATTCGTAACTGTTACAAGTTCGCCGGCT
>CAIZGA010000412.1 GCA_903932385.1 uncultured Acidobacteriota bacterium | reverse complement strand
GGGGATGGCGATGCGCAGCATGAAGTATTCGCTCTCTTTGCCTTCACCGC
This sequence comes from uncultured Acidobacteriota bacterium, assembly GCA_903932385.1. Classification (GTDB taxonomy): domain Bacteria; phylum Acidobacteriota; class Terriglobia; order Terriglobales; family Acidobacteriaceae; genus CAIZGA01. The sequence goes on along the minus strand of CAIZGA010000412.1, from coordinate 3,544 downwards.
CCACGCCGCCGGTCACACCGGCGCCATCGCCCTGCGTGTAGATACCCCACCACTTGAAGTAGAAGCTCGCCCACTCCGGCAGTACGCTGGCGCGACCATCGCGCGCAAATTGGCGCACCTCTTCCAGCGCGTGCCAGGGGTTCTTTTCAATCTTCAGACGCTCGGATTTCTGCGCCTTCGTCTCTTTCTTGGGTGTCGCGGCCGTGGGTTGCTCGCTCATGATTCGGGTCCTGTGTCCAAAAATAAGTTCGCCCACTCATTTTTAAGTGGGCGTCGCTGCATCTTGCTCTCTATCGATGCCAGTCCATGTTCTATTCTGCTTGGGCTGGATGAAAAGAAGGGTGCGCTAACGCCTGTGATGCATACAACAGGCTGCAATGCACTGCGTGATTGCGTAGTTTCCGCGCATGTATTAACGGTATCGCCAAACCACTCCAGCGTCAAGATAACAATACCGCCGGAGTCATCACCCTGCTTTCACGCAACCATCCGCCACGTTTTCACGTAAATTGATTAAAACCATGCCGGCAGAGCACCGCATCCCGCCAACACACTTTCTCCTGCAAACCTTCGGCCTGCGCCGCCAGGGACTGGCCATTGCCGGAGCCGCGCTGTTGATCTGTTTTGCCATCGCCGCGCTGGCGGCACCACTTATCGCGCCGCAGGACCCGGCCCACATTGACCTGGCTTCGCGACTTGCACCGCCCTCTGCCGCGCACTGGTTCGGTACAGACGCTCTCGGCCGCGACCTCTACTCTCGCACCGTCTACGGCGCGCGCATCTCGCTCGGAGTCGCCTGCAGCGTCGTATCCCTCTCGTTCGTCATCGGGACTCTGCTCGGCTGCGTCGCGGGATTCTACGGCGGATGGGTGGACACCTTCATCAACGTACTGCTGATCAATGCCTTCATGGCACTGCCCGGCTTCCTACTCGCCATCGCATTTGTGGCCTTCCTTGGGCCGGGCATCAGCAACCTGATCGGAGCCCTGCTGCTTACCGGCTGGGTGGGCTATGCGCGACTCGCTCGAGCCCAGGTCATGCTGATTAAAGAACGTGAGTTTGTCGAGGCGGCGCGTTCGCTTGGTGCCAGCAACACGCGCCTTCTGTTGCGCCACATCCTGCCGAACATCATTCAACCGCTGATGGTGCAGGCAGCAATCGGCCTGGCAACTGCCGTCATGGCAGAGGCAACACTTAGTTTTCTCGGCCTCGGTGTACCACCGCCCGCACCCAGCTGGGGCATCATGCTCAACGACGCACGCACGCATCTTTTTGACGCGCCGTATCTCGCCATCTTCCCTGCCGTTGCCGTCATGCTGTGTGTATTGGCTTTCAATTTCCTCGGCGACGCCTTACGCGACAAGCTGGATCCGAAAACGGCATGAGTCATCCATTTCGCATTGGTGTCATTTCAGACACGCACGGCCTGCTTCGGCCTGAAGCTCTCGCAGTTTTCGCTGGCGTCGATGCAATCCTGCACGCCGGTGATGTCGGCAACATTGAAATTCTCGATGCGTTGCAGGCCATCGCGCCAGTCACTGCCATTCGCGGCAATGTCGACATCGACGGCCCGTGCGCTGCACTCCCAGCAACAGAATTCGTCACGCTTGCAGCAAAGAATTTCTACCTGATTCACAACCTGCGCGATCTCGACCTGAAACCAGAAGGCGCGTCCATCGACGTTGTCATCAGCGGACACACGCACCAACCGCTGGCACAGGCGCGCAGTGGCGTTCTGTATTTCAATCCCGGCAGCGCAGGTCCGCGGCGCTTTGAGTTGCCTGTCTGCCTTGGCTTCATCACCGTCGACGGCAGCAACATCGAATCCAGCATCGAAAATTTGCTGTGAGTTTTTACGACGCTCGCGCCCGCGGATTCAGCATGGTGCAGGCCACATCCGTCAGCAGGTTTACGACCACGTACGTCAGCCCCGCCGTCAGAATACATCCCTGCGCCAGCGCATAATCGCGGTTCGATATTGCAGAGAGCAGCAGTCGCCCGATTCCCGGCCAGGAAAAAATCAGCTCGGTCACAATCGCGCCCGCCAGCAGCGAACCGAATTGCAGTCCCGCCACGGTTATCACCGGCGTCAACGCATTGCGCAATGCGTGACGATAGACCACACGCCGCTCGCTAAGGCCCTTGGCACGCGCCGTGCGGATGTAGTCCTGCCCCAGTTCCTCCAGCATGGCTGCGCGCACCATACGCGTCATTACGGCCGCCAGGCTGGCACCCATCGCCACAGCAGGCAGCAGAAGATGCAGCAGCAGTTCTCCTACGCTATTACCCGCGCCAGAAACCGGCAGCCATCCGAGACGAATGGAAAATATCAAAATCAACACCGGGCCCAACGCGAATGTGGGAAAGGAAAGCCCCAGCAGGCTGAGGAAGGCCAGCCACTTGTCTGCCCACTGTCCACGATGTAGCGCCGAGGTCACGCCCGCTGGCACAGCGACAACAATGCCCATCAACATGGCCGCTACGGTCAGTGCCAGCGTGTAAGGATAACGCTCCAACAACAGCTTCATCACCGGTTGGCGCAGCCGCAATGACTCGCCCCAGTCGCCATGCAGCAGCCCGCTCCAGTAATGCAGATACTGAGTGTGCAATGGACGGTCCAGCCAATATGTATGACGCAGAGCGTTCAAATCGCCCACACTCGCGCTCTCGCCCAGCATCTGTTGTATCGGGTCGCCCGGCACCAGATGAATCAGCATGAAGACAATCGACACCACCATCCACAACACAGGGATGGCAATCAGCAATCGCCGCAACATCATTTGAACCAGCGACCGCGTCATTTCGATTCTGTCTCCACTTCTACTTTTTTTGGCAGCATCTCCACGCGTACCCGGCTCACGCGATGATCCTGCATCTCACTCACAGTGTAGCGGCGGCCGTCGTATTCCACGCTGTCACCCACCTGCGGGATGCGCCCCATCTGCGCCATGAGGAAGCCGCCCAACGTTTCCACGCCGGCCTCGCGCGGCAGCGGCCACTGCATCTGCATCTCCAAGTCGCGCAGATTGGCACTGCCTTCCAGTACCACAGCGCCGGAACTAAGGCTCACAATCGGCTTATCGGCCACGTCGAACTCATCTTCCAGTTCGCCCACCAGTTGCTCAAGCGCATCTTCCAGCGTTACCAAACCGGTTGTCGTGCCGAACTCATCCACCACAATTGCCAGCTGCTGCCGCTGCTGCTGGAAGTCCTGTAGCAGTTCTGCCACCAGCTTGGTCTCGGGCACCAACATTGGCTCGCGCATCAGTTGACGCAGCGTCAGTTCGCGACCGATATCCATTACTGCCGCACCTTCAGCACGCAGCAATGCATTCAGACGGAAATAGGTCAGCCGCGAAAGGTCCTTTGAATACACCACGCCGATAATATGTTCCGGCCCCTGGCCTGGTTCATAGATTGGGATGCGTGTTCGCTGTTCTTCAACCACGCGGCCCGCGGCTTCACGCACCGTCATCTCCGCCGGCAACGCAAATATGCGCCGCCGCGGCGTCATAATTTCACGCACAGAAATTTGATTCAGTTC
>CAIZGA010000411.1 GCA_903932385.1 uncultured Acidobacteriota bacterium | reverse complement strand
GCTGGTGTTGGTGCTGCTGCTGTGTGCCACCGGCTTTTTTGTGCTGGCGAATCTCACCTGGCGGCGGCAGTTGAATGAGGCGGAACTGAAATTGAAACAACTCGGCCAATACACGCTGGAGGAAAAAATCGGCGAAGGCGGCATGGGCGTCGTCTATCGCGCCCGCCACGCGCTGATGCGGCGCGACACGGCGGTGAAACTGCTGTTGCCCGACCGCGCCGACCCGGCGGCGATTGCGCGGTTCGAGCGGGAAGTCTGCCTGACCTGTCAGCTCACGCATCCGAACACGATTCAGGTTTATGATTACGGACACACGCCGGACGGCATCTTTTATTACGCCATGGAATTTCTGCGCGGGCTGAATCTGCATGAGTTGGTGGCGCGTTACGGCCCGCAGCCCGAAGGCCGCGTGATTCATATTCTGGTGCAAATTTGCGATTCGCTGGCCGAGGCGCACTCGCTCGGCCTGATTCACCGCGACATCAAGCCGGGCAACATTTTTCTCTGCCAGCGCGGCGGCATTCCCGACTGGGTGAAGGTTTTGGATTTCGGGCTGGTGCGCGACTATCGCGCCGGAGAAATTCCGTCCGCCGAGGCGGAAACCGGGACGGTGGTCGAAGGCACGCCGTGGTTCACGCCGCCCGAAGCGATCCAAAATCCGCCGCAAGCCGATCCGCGCAGTGATCTCTATGCCGTGGGCGTGCTGGGATATTATCTGCTGACGGGACAATATATTTTTGATGCAGAGACGCTGGCGGAGATTCACGAAAAACAATTGTCCGCCGCCCCGGTGCCGCCTTCGCAGCGCACGCGCAATCCGATCAGCGCGGAAATGGAGCAACTCATTTTGTGCTGCCTCGCCAAAGATGCTAGCCACCGTCCGCAATCAGCGCCAGCCTTGCGCCAACAGTTGCAAGCCTGCCCGACGGCGGCGGAATGGACGCCCGACGCGCAACTGGTCTGGTGGGAAGCCTATGCGCGTGAAACGGTGGTCAGCCAGGATACACCCGGCGCAGAAGCCACGCCGATGCCCACCGTGAGCGTGGATTTGGGCACGCGGATGAAAGAGGAATAGCCGTCCGCAAAAACCTTACACCGCCATCACGCCGGTGGAAAACGGTGTAGCCTATCCGCATGTTGGGCATCATGGGAGATGGTGTGCAAAAGATTGATTCCCCTCGCCTAGTGAGCATGTGGGGCCATAGCTGATTTTTCCTAATGCGTATATTCCACCTGCAGGACAAACTGGCTTCTTCCGCAAATATGGTCGAAGGTCGTCCCAAGATGGTGTGCTATTTGTAGATTTATGATTCTTCTCTGCCCACTGATGCTCTGCAGCATCTAATTCCCGCAGATTATTGACGCATTGAGGCTGAGAGGATATGACTCGCGGACGAGAAAAATGAAGACCCGTAACCGTCAAAATGCCCACGGTTATCGCGACTACAACTCCAATGACTAGTTTCGTGGACATAGATAAAAATGACGCCTAAAAGATAATGGACGGCGGGTTGTGTG
>CAIZGA010000410.1 GCA_903932385.1 uncultured Acidobacteriota bacterium | reverse complement strand
TGCACTCATTATGGCCCATCAACGTATCGCTCAGATCGATTCCGGCAACGTGCTGGACGCGCTATCTAACTGCGCCATTCGCATGGCAAACAGTGACCATGACGCAGACTATCTAGCCGAGCAATTACGCACTACGCCCGAGTTTCTCCGACAGCCTCGCGGTACGTTCGCTGCTTATGTGAGAGATTTGACCAGCACCGCAATTTCCTTGCAGGTTCCAAACGTCAAGCTCGGCGACTTCGATAAGATCACTCCGCAAGAATACAAAGCGGTACAAGCCAGAGTACGAGCGCAATATTGCCGTACCGTCGAAGAAACAAAGCCGCCTGTTCCGCAACCTCCAGTCAGCAACGCGCCGCCACCTAGGCCGGATGACGACACTCCCACCGCTCCTGCAAAATATTAGCGTGATATCATAGGCCCACAGGTCGGCACACGGCATCTCCAGCTGCCGTATAGCGACCTTTGCGCCCCGATTAGATTTTTCTCATATCGTCTCTATGGAGACCAAGCGATCCCGATTCATTGCAACACCCAGCGGACGACCGACGCGCGTCACGCCGAAGGACATTGATGTCCTCACGCTGCTCCAGCGCTTCCGGTATCTGCCGAGCAACTACATTGCCGTCCTGCTTGGCTGGACCGGCGAATATTACAAAGATGTACTCGCCAAGCTTCGCCACGAGGCCGGCCTCATCGAGTGCCCCAATGTGTCTTGGGCCGCGGCGAACGCCCGCTACCGCCCTGCCGTCTACTGCCTAACTCGGAAGGGCGAGCGGCTACTGAAAGACCGCGGCCTTTGGGTTCCCCACACTAAGACCGTCAACGACTTCAACCACGAGCTCATGGTGTGCCTCATCCGAGCCTCGTTCGAGCTTGGCGCGAAGAAGCTCGACCTGAACATTATCACCGCCGACGATATTCTTACGCACCCCTCCTGCCCCCGCGAGCGCCGATACGAAGCTAACCCATGGGCGGTCCCGGTCTCGTTTGAGTTTAACAAACACCGGATCGACAAGACCGTGGAAACGGATGGACCTTTCTTCGGTCTGGCGCGGAAGGATGGCACTTCCCTGATATTCCCCGGCTTCGAAGCTGACCGCGCTACCGAGCCGCTGGAGCCGCAAAACTATGAGCGATCCGGCATCCAGATGAAATTCGTCCAGCTTCGCGCCATTGCCAGCCAGAAGATTTACCAGACCCGGTATGGCCTGCCGAACGCCATCATTCCGTTCATCACCATCAACGAGACGCACAAACGAGCGCTCATGCGCGTGCTGGAGCTCCTAACCAACGGTAAGGGTTCCAAGCTTTTCATTTTCAAGAGCATCCCAAATTTCGCCGCGTTCGAGAACTTCCCGCCACCCACCGGACACATGATCGACCAGCTGTGGGATCGCGTTGGCCATGAACCCTACGACATCGTCAAGGAACTGAAGGGAGGTGAATAAGCATGGATTACGACATCGCTCGCGCCAAGGAGCTTATCGTCCAGCGCGAGGCCATCGACGTCGAGCTTAAGCAAATCTTCGGCAGCGCAGAGCGGACCACCAACCGCAAGCCACAATCATGTAGCAATTGCGGAGAAGCGGGACATTCGTCGCGCACATGTCCTACAAAACAAGCGGAGCAACCCGCATAAATAATAAGCCCGGCGTTCGCGCCGGGCTTCTTTCTTATTCACTGTCCTTGGGTGGAACCAGGATCAATTTGCCGTCCCAATTCGTCGGGACAAACTGAAGATTGACCACCAGGCCGTCTCCTTCGTTGAACGGCCATGCGGCGCCGATGGTCTGCATGTACTCGCTATCAGGACCTTGCCGCGCGCGAGCGATATAAGTCGGTTTGCTCCCTTTCGGCTTCTCGCTGGTCTCTTTGGCTGTAGCCATATCCACACCTCCTGCGGTTGCGACTTCCTTCCTAATGGTACGATTCATTTTGGAAGTCCTTCCTCGTTATCCACACACAGGAGGCGGCCATGTCGTTCATCGACTTCGGCGCATTAAAAGAACGCGTCTCTATCGAACAGGTCATTTCGATGCTTGGCGTCGACAACCTCAAGCGCCAGGGCGCCCAACTGCGCGGACCCTGCCCCATTCATGGCGGCAATAACCCTCGCGAATTCGTGGTGACGCCTGAAAAAGGATTGTTCTTTTGCTTCGCCGGATGCGGCGGCGGCGATCAAATCGCCCTCGTGTCAAAAATGAAGACACTCTCCGCCAAGGATGCCGCAGGCTTCATCGCCGAGCATTTGGGGAGCAGTACTGTTACGCGTCCAGCAACAGCACAAGTTCCTCGGCAGAGTACCGTTCCACAGAACGAGAAGGGGCAGCTCAAGCCCCTCGATTATCTCCAGCCAGAGCACGAGCTGGTCCAAGCGCTGGGCGTCTCAGCCCAGACCTGTCGAACCTTTGGTGCCGGATATGCAGCAAAAGGCATCATGCGCGGGAAATTCGCTATTCCGATACATGACCGCCTTGGCACCCTGATCGCCTATTGCGGTCGA
>CAIZGA010000409.1 GCA_903932385.1 uncultured Acidobacteriota bacterium | reverse complement strand
TTCGCCCTCGGCATCGGCAAAAAAATTCACTGCGGCTTTGGGTACGCAGATGAGTCCGAAGTTTGCCGCGTCGTGATATTCAAATTCTCCGTTATCGACCACAGCCAGATGAATGCGGCGGCCACCGTTGGCGTAGGGATGCAGACGCGCATCAATCACCCGCACCATGACGGCTTCATTGCCGGTGTTTTCCGGCGCGCGGCATAGCTGGGCGACTGCCTCGGGACGCAGGCCTTCCGTTTGCCCCGGCAATCGGGCGGCAGAGGCAAGCAGCAAAATCATCGCGAGGCTGTGAGTGAAAAATTTGCAGCGCAGGTACAAGATCTATCCCCTTATTGCGGAGAGTACTGCATGGGCGGGGCATCCAAGCGGGGAAATCTTCTACAGGTACATGTTTGATATCACCAAGTGGACAGACCAGGGCGAACCAAATCCAGTACATTTGTCCCTTGCGTCCCCTGAAGGTTCCGGTAAAGTAGACGAATCCAGCCGGACGTTGAGCACTGCCGAGCAGGCCCGTGATGGAGTTGATCTGATGCATTTTTCTCCGAGGAGCGCCTACTTGCCTCTGGTTCTTTGCATGGCTGCCATGCTGGGACCGACTGCGTCGATGTATGCTCAATCGCCGTTTCCGCCGCCGGGCACATCCGGTGGGGCGACGCTGCCCGATGCGCCTTCTGCAACGCGGCCGGTAAAGGTGGACAGGCCCGCCATCGTGAACGGCCGACCGTATGTGCGGCCAACCAAGCGCGAACAGTTCATGGATTACCTCAACGACTCCTACGGTCTTTCTGCATTGGGGCGCACATCCGTGGCTACAGCATATGGGCAGATCAAAGCAACGCAGGACCACTCCAGCTATCCGGCCAACTGGGGCGGATTTGGCGAACGCTTTGGCACCGGCGCACTGGCCACGGTCATCAGCGGCAATGTGCGCTACGGTATGGAAACCGTCTTCCGCGAAGACATGCGCTATATTCCCTGCCACGGCTGCAGCGTCAAACGCAAAATTGGCAATGCGCTGCTGGCGGAAGTGACTGCGCGGCATGATAGTGACGGCCACCGCTTCTTCACGCTGACGCCGCTGGTGAGCGATATGTCCGGCCCCATCATCGTCAACTCCACCGTTGTGCCGGGGCGGGCGGCCATCAACGGCGTTATCGGATCGCGTGTTCGTGTGAGTGTGCGTGTGGGCAGCCACTTGTACACCGAGTTTGTCAGCGAGCGAAAACACCATGATCCGAAGCTTGAGTAAGCGCCGCTTCCGGTAAACTTAAAATTCATGGCAACGAACCTAAAAGCCGTACGCGGTACACGCGACCTGCTGCCGCCGGAAACAGACCTGTGGCAGAAGGCGGAAGCCACGGCACGCAGCGTATTTGCGCGCTACGGATTCGGTGAAGTCCGCACGCCGATTATGGAAGACACGCAGTTGTTTGCGCGCGGCGTGGGCGAAGAGACCGACATTGTCAGCAAAGAAATGTACACGTGGTCAGATCGAGACCGATTCGAGAAGTTCGCCTTAAGCAAAGTCTGGTTGGCAGATGCAAGATCAAGATATGCAGAATGGACTAAGAATACCCAACTAATAGATGAAAAATCTAAAGCGGATATGGTGTTCCGTCGTCCAGATGGAGGCGTCACTCTTGTCAGTTTCGTTGACAAGGCATCAAACATGGCATGGCGTTCTCTCGTGAGCGCCATTCAAGCATATCGTGATACTTCAGGGACAACGGACGTGCTTGGCCTTCTTGTATATCCAGAAGAAATTGGATCGGAAGGTATTCCGGCAGACATTCGAAACGATCACACGGTGACGATCGATGGATGGCCTGTACGAGGGAACTTCTTTTCCACTTCTCAGTCCCTCACCTTGCGGCCGGAAAACACTGCCGGCGTGGTGCGCGCGTACATCGAGCACAAGCTGGGCGAGACCGGGCAGCTGCAAAAACTTTTCTACATCGGGCCGCAGTTCCGGCGTGAGAGGCCGCAGAAGGGCCGCTACCGGCAGTTCTACCAGATTGGCGCGGAGGTGATTGGCGCGCCGAGTTCGGGGAGCGAGTCTCCGCTGCGCGATGCTGAAGTGCTGGAGATGCTGGCCACGCTGCTGAATGAACTGGGCATCACGGACTGGACGCTGCAGTTGAATTCTGTGGGCAGTTCGAGCGACCGGCCACGATACGTGGAAGCATTGAAGGCCGCGCTGCAGCCGGTGAAGGCGCAGTTGTGCGCGGATTGCCAGCGTCGCGCGGAGACGAATCCGCTGCGCGTGCTGGATTGCAAAGTGCCGGAAGACCAGCCCATCATCGCCACGCTGCCGCAGATTGCGGACTATCTGGATGCAGAATCGAAGGCGCACTTTGCCGCGGTGCTGGCGGCGCTGGATGCATGCGGCGTGGAGTACACGCTGAATCCGCGACTGGTGCGCGGGCTGGATTACTACACGCGAACGACGTTTGAGTTTTTGATGGAGACCGGCCTGGGCACACAGAACGCGTTGCTGGGCGGCGGACGCTATGACGGGCTGAGCGAGATGCTGGGCGGGCCGAAAGCTCCGGGCATTGGCTTTGCGATGGGCGAGGACCGGCTGGTGCTGACGCTGCAGGCGTTGAATGCGGAAGCGGCGGCGCAGAAACTCGACGCGTATATTGCGCCGATGGGCGAAGCGCAGAATCCGTATGCGCTGGCGTTGGCAAAAGAACTGCGGACGGCCGGACTGCGCGTGGATGTGGGCGATGGTAGTTTCCGGCTGAAAAAATCTTTTGAGACTGCGGATAAAGTGGCGCGGCGGATTGTGATTGTGGGCGAGGATGAAGCCAGCACCGGCGTATTGACGGTGAAAACTTTTACCAGCGGCGAGCAGACGAAAGTGGCGCGGGCGGAATTAATCTCCACGCTGAAAACTCTCTAAATCATTTCCAACATTAATCCACCGGGCCGGTTTCGCTCATGGCGGCGACGATGATTTCTGCCGGCAGGATTCCCAGCTCCTGATAAATCGGGCGAATGTCTTTGCGCACGGCGGGCAGTTGCGTGGCGAACCAGATGCCGCCGAGAAGCACCACAGCGCCATTGAGCATGACGGTGAGCGGTGCCCCCATGCGGTGTGCCATGGCACCGGCCAGCAGGCTGCCGAAGGGCGCCATGCCGACAAAGGCCATGGTGTAGTAGCTCATCACGCGGCCGCGCACGTCTTCACTGACGATGGTTTGGATGATGGTGTTGCTGGCGGCCATGCCCTGCATCATGCCGAAGCCTGCGACCAGCATCATGCCCATGGAGATCCAGAAAAAGTGTGAGTAGCCGAAGCCGATGAGGCCGATGCCGAAGATGGCGGCGGAGTAGAGAATCATGCGGCCGAGGCCGAGGACGCTGCGGCGCGCGGCCAGCGCCAGAGCGGAGATGAGTGCGCCGCATCCCATGGCCGCCATGAGGAAGCCGAGGGTGTGCGGGCCGCCATGCAGCACTTCGCGCGCGAAGACGGGCATCAAGACCACAAACGGCATGCCCATCAAACTGACCACGGCAAACAGCAGCAGGATGGTGCGGATGGCTCGCGAGCCGGAGACATAGCTCCAGCCTTCGCGCAGTTCGGTGAGCGTGGAGGCGGCGGCGCGGCGAATTTCGGCGACGCGCACATGCATCATCAGCAGGGAAATAATGACGGCGATGTAGCTGATGCCGTCGATGAGGAAGCACCAGCCCTCGCTGGTGACGGCGATCAACATGCCGGCGAAGGACGGGCCGATGAGGCGCGCAATGTTGACCATGGAGGAGTTGATGGCGATGGCGTTGCCCAGATCGCGGCGGTCCTCGACCATCTGCACCATGAAGGCCTGGCGGCCGGGCATGTCAAAGGCGTTGATGATGCCCTGCGAGGCGCTGAGCGCGAGGATCCACGTGATGTTGATGTGGAACCAGGGAATTTTGCTATGGATGGAAAATGTGAGCGCGGCCAGCATGAGCGACTGCACCATGGCGAGGGTCTGCGTCCAGAGGAGAACGTGGCGACGATTGAGGCGATCGACCCAGACGCCGGCGAAGGGCGCGAGGATGAAGGTGGGGATTTGGCCGGCGAAGCTGATGGTGCCCAGCAGCAGCGCGGAGCCGGTGAGTCGGTAGACCAGCCATCCGGTGGCCACGCGGGTCATCCACGTACCGATGAGCGAGATGCTTTGCCCCGCGAAAAACAGGCGGAAGTTGCGGTGCCGCAGGGCGCGCCATGCATGCGCGTAGCTGTGCTCTGCCTGCTGCTCCACCTCTGCCGCGGCGTGCCTGCGGGAGTTGCTCTGCCGTTGCTTCAAGGGGCTATCCACTCCACCCTAGTTTCTCATTGCAAGGAAGGCTTCGCCTAATTCGCGCCGTATTCGTACAATAGAAGATGACATGCAGCTAGACTTCCTGGGCAACTTGCAACGTACGCATACCTGCGGCGAACTGCGCTCGCAGAACGCCGGCGAAACCGTCACTCTGATGGGTTGGGTGAACCGTCGCCGCGACCACGGCAACCTAATCTTTCTTGACCTGCGCGACCGCTACGGCATCTCGCAGATTGTGCTGGACCTGGAACAGTCGGGCGAAGCGCACGCCAAGGCCGAGGCCGCGAGGCCGGAGTTTGTGGTGGCCGTGGTGGGTAAGGTGCGCCGTCGCGGCGAGGGCCTTGAGAATCCCAACATGCCGACCGGCGAGATTGAAATTGTGGCCAGCGAACTGCGCCTGTTGAGCGACGCCAAGACGCCGCCGTTTTCGCCGGCCGAAGGCGCGATTGCCAACGAAGAAGTTCGTCTGCAGTACCGCTTTCTGGATTTGCGCCGCGAGGAGATGCAGAAGAATTTTCTGATGCGGCACAACGTAACCAAGGCCATCCGCGACAATTTATCTGCGCAGGGATTTCTGGAAATTGAAACGCCGATGCTGACGCGCTCCACGCCGGAAGGCGCGCGGGAT
>CAIZGA010000408.1 GCA_903932385.1 uncultured Acidobacteriota bacterium | reverse complement strand
ATGCCATCGAAGCGTTGCAGGCCATGCTGGAACGTCGCAAAGGCGGCGAGACCGGCGTGAAGGCCGTGCAATTGCTGGAAGGCGATGATGTTTGGGCTGCACAGGCCGCGGGCAAGTGGTCGAAGGACCTGCTGAGTTCGGCGCTTTCGCGCAGCGATACTCCGATGGGACTGACGCTGCTGGATGGCCGGACGCAGGACCTGACGCTGGATAGCGTGCTGCAGCAACTTGTGCCGAATCCTCGCGCGTATCTGGTGGAATACACCGACGGCACCAAGGGCACGGTGCTGATGCTGAACGGGGCCATCAAGGACTTCAACATTTCCGCACGGGTGGAAGGCCACGGTCTGGTTTCGACGCAGTACTATCGCCCACTGCCTCCGGACGACGGCGAAACCGCTTGCCTGGCTGCGCAGATTGAACATCTGTTTGCGTCCAAGTCAGCGGCATATTCTGCGAAGCGAACTTTGTTGACCAGCGGCATTCTGGAAGCGGCAGCGACTTCGCGACACAAGTTGAATGTTCGCGTGGAAACGCCACAGTTGAAGGTTGCGTATCAGGCGCCGACAGAACCGCAGTTCAATCGCGCGTAAACAAATTTTTCAACCAACAACAAACATCCCGCCTGATGGCGGGATGTTTTATTTGCGGCGAATTATTTGCTCAGTGCGATGTTGTTGATGCAGCGTTCAATTGCACCCAGTCAATCACCCAGAGCGGGTTGTAGGCGGGCCGCGCTACTTTGAGGCAGAGGTCGTGGCTATCCTGTTGCGGCGGCAACTGCGCGTTGAGTTCGATGGCACCGGTGCGACCAACTGCCGGAGCAAAGGGCAAGTAGGCAATCACTGCGCCGGAGCAGGAATCGAGATGCACTTCGAGTTCGCCGCTGAGTGTGCGAACGGGAGCGAGTGGCGGCGGCGCGTTGCGCTCACTATATAGATACGGCAGGCTCATCACGGCAGCGGTGATGGAATGGGCGCGGGAGAGATCGGCCTGCTTGTAAATCCAGCAGGGGTTGGTGTAATTCGCCAATGAGACAGGGCGCGCGGCGTGTGGCGGGTCCTGCTCCATGCCAATGACCGGGCTGGTGGCGCAGAGTTGCAACTCGGGGCTGTAGCGGCGATAGAGTGTCTGTTCATTCATTGTCAGGTCGAGCGAACTGCCGTCGATTTGTAAATTGCTTTGCGGATCGAAGGCTGTAGCGCGAAGATGATCATTCGTCTTCAAAGTAATCGGCTGCGAATATGTCGAAGAGGATTTGCTGACGGCAACGCCATTGGTGGTATAGCGAATGGTTCCGTAACCGGACTGATTGGTGAGAGTTACCTGAATGGTGGAGTCGGCAAGAACTTTTTCCGCTGCACGCACGCGATAGATGGCTGGGTCAAAATTGATGCCGAGAGTTTTGAAGCGGTGGTTCTCTGCAACCATACGCGTGAGGAAATCATTCCAATTGCGATTGGCGGGCGCGGACCAGCCGATTTCTGCCAACGCGGCGGAACGCGGAAAGACCATCCACTGCACGCGGTCGGGTGTGATGACATATTCCGACCAGAGGCTTCCCTGCACTCCGATGATGTGATCGCGCTGCGCAGGAGTGAGAGACTCCGGCGCGGGATTGAAGTTGTACACATCAGAGAGCGGATTCAAGGCCCAGCGGCCGGGGGCTTCATCGGCGGCGTCACTCTGGCGATAGTTGAAGTACAGCGGACGAGTTGGAGTGAGGACCGCATCGTGGCCTTGCCTGGCTGCGTCGATGCCTCCCTGTACGCCGTGCCAGGACATGACGGCAGCGCCGGGTGCGAGACCGCCCTGAAGAATTTCATCCCAACCGATGGTGTGTCGGCCATGCGCGGTGATGAATTTATCGATGCGCTGGATGAAATAACT
>CAIZGA010000407.1 GCA_903932385.1 uncultured Acidobacteriota bacterium | reverse complement strand
CTTGGCTTCCCCGCGTTGCTGCCCAGCCGGTTGGAGCAGACTGAACGGCTGGAGCAGTTGAGGTTCCTGGAAAACGGCATCGCGGTGCAGGTGGCGACGACGGAGTTTGACACCGTGGGCGTGGACACGGATGAAGACCTGCGTCGGGTGGAAGCGATTCTGGCCCAGCGGTAAAACTGCAAGTTATTCAATAAATATGACTTATCGCTGATGATTGTCGCAACAAATAAAATGTATCTGGTGGGACTGTCTGCACATCTTTATAGGTGAATGCGAAGTTGCGGAGCCAATCCGCAGCCGCACAGAAACCAAGGAGATTGCGTCATGCCTACACTTTTGCAGATTGAATCCAGCCCGCGGTCGGGCTCCGTTACCAGCAAGCTTGCGGCGAAATATGTTGCCGCGTGGAAGCGCCAGAACCCGGGCGGCGTTGTGATCCAGCACAACACGGCGAAGGAAGAACTGCCGTATATCGACGAGGCCTTCATTGCCGCTTCATACACCGCGCCAGAGCAACGCACCGCCGAGCAGAAGACCGCACTGGCGTTGAGTGACCGGCTGGTGGATGAACTGCTGAGCGCCGATGAGATTGTGCTCGCCGTGCCCATGTGGAACTTTGGCATCCCAGCGTCGTTCAAGTCTTGGATTGATCTGGTTGCACGCGTTGGCCGCACCTTCCAATATTCCAAGACCGGCGTTGAGGGTTTGGTGAAGGCGAAGAAGACCGTCGTGGTCACGGCACGCGGCGGCGCCTATGCCGGCGACTCTCCCTATAACTTTCTTGATCAGCAGGAACCATATCTGCGAACCGTGTTGGGATTTCTTGGCGTGAAGGACATTCAGTTCATCCACGCAGAGAACCAGAGCCGCGCGCCGGAGCTGGCCGCTGCCGGTTTGCAGCATGCGGAAAATGTTCTGGCGACTGCAACGGCGTAAGTCTAGGGCAGAAATTTTGTCACAGTGATGCGACGCGTATTTTCTGTGGCGGCTTCGGCAGTGTTTCCACTGTGAAGTTCTGCACCATGTGCGATGTGCACTTCTCCCCAGGCGCGGGCAACCAGCCTGGGGAATTTTTCTCCCCACTCGATGAGCAGCAGCGTGTCGGCGGATTCCATCTCGTCGATGCCGAGCGGTAGCAGTTCTCGTTCGTGGTCCAGCCGATACAAATCCAGATGATAGAGCGGTCGCGAGCCGCCCATGTATTCATGCACCAGCGTGAAGGTTGGGCTGGTGACTTCTTCCGGTGTGGCCGCGCCCAGAGCTTCGGCAATTCCCTTCACCAGCGTTGTCTTGCCGGCACCGAGATCGCCGCGCAATAGAACGATGCCCGATGGCAGCGTGGCGGCCAACTCACGGCCGAGCGCCATCGTTTCCTCTGCGGATTGCGTGGTGTAGCCGGCGATGATTTCTGAACTCATCGCGATGCGGCTCCGGTGAGCCAGGTATTGCCGTCGGCATCCACAAGACGGCAGCTGAAGGCCTGCCAGAGGTGCGCGAGTAAATCGGTGGCGACCACGGTGTGTTCTTCCTGCGCGCGCACGGCGAAATCTCCGGCCAGCCCGTGCAGGCAGACGGCGGCTTCAACGGTCTCGGAAATTTGATTGGGATACTGCGCCAGTAGCGCGGCGATGATGCCGGTGAGCAGGTCTCCGCTGCCGCCCTTGGCCATGGCGGCGTTGCCGGTGGTGTTTACCGCGACACGGCCATCGGGATGCGCGATGAGCGTGCGCCAACCCTTCAGCACCAGTGTGAGTTGATGCGTGGTGGCAAAGCCTCGCGCCAGGGCCACGCGATCGGCTTCGACAACCGGCACGGTGCAACCGGCCAGCCGCGCCATTTCACCCGGATGCGGCGTGAGCACGAGCGTGCGGCCTTCGCCACGCAACAAATCCGTGCGGCCTTCGAATGCATTCAAGCCATCGGCATCAAGAACTACGGGCAGCGACGTAGCCGTCAGCAGGCCGCGCGCAAAGGCTGCAGCTTCTGGATGACGGGACAGTCCCGGCCCGACGGCCAGCACTGAAATTTTTTCCAGCCACGGCGACAAAAATTCCGGACGCAGATGACGCGGCGTGAAATTTTCCGCCGGGGCACCAGGTTCACCACTGGCTGAGTTCACCATCAACTCAGGCGCGAATCCGGTAACGGTTGCGGCGATTTGTTCTGGCACCAACGCCGTGACCAGGCCCGCGCCGGAACGCAAGGCTGCGAGTGAGGCCATGGCCGGTGCGCCCGCCTTGCCGGTGGCTCCGCCGATGACGAGCACATGGCCGAAGCTGCCCTTATTGCCCTGCACGGGGCGCGGTGCCTCAGCAATGGACTTCGCGCTACCGGCCCAATGCAACTGCATCTGCGATTGAATCGCTGCATCGGGCGAGCCTATAGGCGCGACGACAATGGGGCCACGAGTGAGCGATCCAAAAACATGTGCGGACTTGGGCGCGGTGAAGGTGATGACTGCATCTGAACGATACGCGGCATCATTCGTAATGGCGTTGGAGTCTGCATCCCAACCGGTGGGCAGGTCGATGGAAACGATGGGCGCGTGGGTGTGCGGCAGCAACTCGCGCAGCACCGCAGGCAGACCGCGCAGAGGCGGCGTGAAGCCGGTGCCGAGCACCGCATCCACCAGCAGGTCGGCACCGTGCAGCGATGCAAGAACATCTTCGCCGTGCAGAGTGTGTTCGTCGGGGGCAATCAGCAACGCGTCGCCAGAGAGCAGCGGCAAAACTTCTGCAAAGCAAGTGGCGGCATCGCCGAAGAGCGATTCCGGCTCGGCCAGCAACAGCAGTCGAAGGTCGCGACCGGCAGCGATGAGTTGGCGCACCGCGACAAATCCATCGCCACCGTTGTTGCCTTTGCCGCAGAGCACCAGAATACTGTGCGCCTGCGGATACTGCTGATGGATGAATCGCGCCGCCGCAGTGCCGGCGTTGTGCATCAGGTCCAGCGAGGACACGCCGAAATGCGATGCGGTGCGTTCATCGGTCTGGCGCATCTCGGCGGCGGAGAGGATTTGCATGTCAGCAAAATTGTACCGCCGCGCAGAGTAAGCAATGCATATTTACAGCGCGCCGCCGAGTAGAGCGCGCATGGCGGCGATGTAGTTCTGCAAGGCATCGCGTCCTTTTACGGTGATGCGGTAGGCCGTCTGCGGCTTGCGTGCGGAGAAGCGTTTCTCCACGCTGACGTAGCCGGCCTCCTCCAGCTTCTGCATCTGCGCGCCCAGGTTGCCGTCGGTACTGCCGGTTTTTTCGCGCAGCCAGGTAAACTCGGCTTCCTCCAGCGGCAGCAACAGAGAGAGCACAGCGAGGCGCAGCTTGCCGTGAATGATGGGATCCAGTTCCGGCAGCTCAGGCATGTTGCAACCTCTGCTGCTGTTCGCGACGACGCTCCATCACCATCATGTAGATGCCGAAGATAATTTGCGAAAAGAAGGTGGCGATGAGGAAGGCGATACCGGCACCGTTCACATCCGTAAATTGCGCGTAGCAGCCGGCCGCCCACCAGATAAGACCCGCGATGCTCTGCATGGGCCAGCGATAGATGGCAGCGCTGGTCACATTCACGGTGCCAAGAAAAAAGCAGATGGTGGAGAGGAACATGACTCCGCCGATGTGGTTGCTGATGGCCGCGGCGAAGACGTAGAGCATGATGGCCACGCTGAAGACGGTCCACACACTGCCCAGCGTGTGCGACTTGGTGGAGACGGCACCGGCGGATTTGCGGCGCTGACGAATTTGCCCAGCGGTGACGAAGGCGATGGTGACGCCAAGGCAGACCCACCAGGCCCACGCGCGATACGGCCCCACAGAGGCCCAGAGCGTGGCCACAATGTAGCAAAGGCCCCAGGCGATGAAGATCCAGCCGTGGCGTTCGGTGGTCTGCCGACCCTCGGCCACCATCTGTTCGATGAGGTTGAGGCGGTCAAGAAGCTGGGCAGAATCTGGGGATGAGGTCTGCGAATCGGAATGTGAATCGGTCATGAGAATTCTCCTTCATGAGTACTCTATATTTTAGAGTACTCTACGTCAAGAGATTTTTGCGGCAGGATATCTGCTTTGCGGAGTTGGAGTTACGGCTAGCGGGGCGAGAGTTGCGGGGCGGAGATAACTGCCGGTGGCGCATATATGGTGGCAGGAAGCGCGGGCATAATCGCGGCAGGGGCGGAGAACATCGGCGCAGTGGTGATGTGGGCACCGGTCTGCACGGGCGCATCCATCGAATTTGCAGAGCTTATGTTGCTGTAGGAGGCCTGCATGACGGGAGCCGCAACTGCGGGGGATGCGAGACTGCTGATGGTGGTCTGCGTGGTGCGCGGGCCAAAGTACTGGCTGTCATACAAGGCGCGGTAAAACTGACCGGTGAGTTCGGCGGCCTTGGGGCCGAAGGTCGGGCGGCCGCCTTCGAGGAAGAATACGGTCACGATGCGACCGCCGGGAGTATTGGCGATGGATGCAAACCATCCATAACGTGTGCCCAGGTTGGAACAGGTGCCGGTCTTGCCCAGCACGGGAAATTCGCTGAAGTTGCTGTGCAGCGATCGCGCGGTGCCGTAGTTGACTGCGCCTTCCATGCCGGTGAACATCTGCGGCACGTATTGCGCGATATCGAGCTGGCGTTTGACCATCGGCTTGAAGTCGGCAGCTTCTTCCGGGCTGCGCGGGTGCTGCAGGTAAAAGAGCGTGCCGCCGTTGGCCATGGCTGCGACCAGCGCGCCGAGTTGCAGCGGGGTCATGGAAACGCCTTCGCCGAAGGAGCACATGCGACCGACGCCACCGGATTTTTCTGCGATGGGTTCGTCAGGATAAACGCCGAGCTGTTCGCCGGGAAGGTTGTAACCGGCCAGTTCGCCGAGGCCAAAAGTGTTGGCGTAATGCTTCACGCGTTCAAAGCCGAGTGCACGGCCGAGGGTTTCAAAATAGAGATTGTTGGATTTTGCCAGGGCCTGCGTGAGGGTGAGATGAAAGTGTCCGCCGAGATTGACTTCTGTTTCACGGGTGACGATGCCTTCGCTGAGAGCGGCCAGACCGACCATCAGCTTGATGGTGGAACAAGGCTCGGCTCCGGGCGAAAGGGCCAGCTTCTGGTTGACCATGGCGAGGATGCGGCCGTTGCTGGGGTCAATGGCGACGGCGGTGCCGTTCATGTCGCCGAGTGCATTGATGGCTGCCTGACGGACGATGGGATCTTCGCCGGCGGTGATATCACCGACCGTATTGTCTGAAGTGAAAGAGCTGGCGGTGAAATGCTCGACGTAGCGGCGACGGCGACGCTTGGTAAGGGATGCCGATTTGACCGTGGCGTGTGATGCGGACTTTGCCGAGGCAGTGCTGCGGGTGCCATGCTGCAACTGCTGAATGTGATGGCTGGCAGAGGCGCTTTCTTTCACACTGGTAGACGCGTGGGCGCGGCGCTTTGCAGGTGCATGGGAAGATTTGGCGGCAGAGGGGGCAGGCGTGGTGGTGTCACTGCTGGCCGCGCAAAGCGAGACCGTGGCCAGAGAAAAAAATACCGCTGCCGATAGGCGAAGAAGTCTCATTATCCTCGTCTTTCCCGTGCCTTTGTTGGTGACTTGGTTCTTCACATCCTACGTTGCCCGGGGGAAAAGAACAACCCCAAGCCATTTACCGCCATCTAAGACCCGATACATGAAGACTTTGACGGCTGGAGCTGCCGGGCGGTCACCCACCCGGCCATACCCAATAAACTAAACGCCGCCGCGACGCAGATACGCCGGAATCTCCAGTTCATCCTGCACTTCGTGCTGCAGCAGCGGAGTTTCACGGTTGCGCAGCGCGGGGCCGGTCTTCTGCTTGGCTTCCGGCCAGGTTGGTTCGGCCAGGCTGGAGGTCGAGGCAACGTACTGCTCTTCCTCATCGGCAGGGCTGATGGCAGCTTCAGCCGACGGCAACTCCTGCTGAACACCAGCAGGTGAGCGGAAGAAGTCGTCATCAAATACGGAGGCGGAAACGGGACGAAGTTCCGTCTGCTGCGGCTGCGAGAAGAGCGATGCACTGCTTCCCTGCTCGGCTTCTTCACTGGCAAAACGCGGCTTGACCACTTCCGGCGGCGCGGAGACGGGAACGACTTCGATACGCGCGGGACGCTCGGCGGGCTGTGTGGCTTCCATCATCAGCCGTTCTTTGCGTGCGGGCATTTCCTGGCGGAAGCCGGTGGCGATGACGGTAATCTTCACGTTGTCACCCATCGACTCATCCAGCACGG
>CAIZGA010000406.1 GCA_903932385.1 uncultured Acidobacteriota bacterium | reverse complement strand
CAGCAGGCCAAACTTCCACAGGTGATACGCAATGTCCTTGCCCACATACGTAACAGTCCCGTTCGAACGAACGATGACCTTCGCATCTTCACTATGTTCTTCGCCGTCATCACTGCGTTGGATAATCCAGCAGCCCTTGTTCTTGCCTTCGCTGGTCACCTGCTGCAGCACACCTTTTGCTTCCAGCAGCTTTCTCGCTGCATCCCAGAAGTGCAGGTGCAGGATCTCGCTCTCGCGCGGCAGAAAATCATATTCAATGCCCAACCGTAGCATCGTCTCCAAGTGGCGATGCAGCACGGCAGTCGAAATCATTTCCGCAATCGCTGCGGTTTCATTGCCGCCGTTTTCAATCTCATGCAGCGTGTCCAGGCGAATCTTTTTCCGCTCCGGCGCTTTCGCGGGATCCAATTCATACCACTGCGAAACGCGCGCGTAGAGGTCCCAGCAGTAGTAATCAATGCGCTTGCCGCTTGCGGTCGTCTCTGCCAGCAACTTCTCCACATCGGCCAGCCGCTTGCCTTCCAAATGCATCAAGCCAACCACAACATCCGCAACCTGCACGCCGGTATTGTCGATATAGTTCTGCACGCCCACCGGCGCGCCGCTCTTGAACTCATCTTTCCGCAGCAGCCGCACCAGCGTATCGCCCAGAATGGCATTCCGCAGATGCCCAACATGAGCCGCCTTGTTTGGATTGATGCTGGTGTGCTCCACCAATACAAATTTCTCGCTGCCAATATCAGCATGCTCGCCTGCCGCCACGCTACTCACAAACGCATCGCGCTCCAGCCGGATGTTCAGGTAGCCGGCGCCGGCAATCTCCACCGCAGCCACGCCATCCATCCCGGCAAGTTCTGCCTGCAGTTCCGTCGCAATCGCACGCGGGGCTTTCTTCAGCCGCTTGGCCAGTTCAAACGCCACCGGCAACGCCAGTTCGCCCATGGAAATCTTCGGCGGCTGCTCGACCACCATCTGGCCCAGCTCCACCTGGTACTTTTCCTTCAGAACTCCGGCAATGCGTTCCTGCACTTTTTGCTGCGACTTGCGATACACGCGGCCCCACCTGTCCTCTTCAAGCTGTTGATGCAACAGCTTCCATTATCCCATTTGCCGCACTCTGCAGCAGCCCACGTCCGCCATGCCTGATAAACTTAGGCTTTAGCAGCGCCTACAACTATGCCGAATAAGTTCTACCTCACCACGCCGATTTACTACGTCAACGCGCGCCCGCACATCGGCCACGCGTACTCCACCCTTTCCTGCGACGTCATCGCGCGCCGCCGCCGCCTGCTGGGAGACGAGGTCTATTTCCTCACCGGCACCGACGAACACGGCCAGAAGATTGAACGCAGCGCCAAGGCCGCCGGCGTTCCCCCGCAGCAGTTTGCGGATAAAATTTCCGGCGAGTTCAGAAATTTGTGGCTGCGGATGGGCCTTACCAACACCGACTACATCCGCACCACTGAGCCGCGCCACAAGCAAGGCGTGCAGCATCTTTTCTCCACGCTGCAGAAAAACGGTTATATCTACAAGGCCACATACACCGGCCAGTACTGTGTCTCCGACGAGGCATTTCAGGATGTGCCCCCCGGCGCGCCCTGCCCCGACTGTGGCCGCCCCACTGAAACCATCAGCGAAGAGAATT